>CAJKQX010000069.1 GCA_905202125.1 uncultured Prevotella sp. | reverse complement strand
CCTCCCGAAAGGGTTCCTTTCGCACTCCAAAAGGGCCCCTTTCGCAAATCAAGTGGGCAGAAATCGGAAAATCGGACGGTTTTTCACGTTTCACGGAACGATTTTACCCGTTTTTCGGCTTCGTGTCTTTCTAAAACGGAAGTAAATCCCGCAAAAACCAAATGTTAAAAATTTGGATTTGCATTCGCGCCCGTTAGATGTCAAAAAAAGGCCCTTTCGCAAGGCGATATGAACAGAGCAATACGCAGAGACGTATCTTTCTGATTGTCCGACAGTTACAGTAAATAAAACGAACATGGCTCCCACTGCGTCCAAAAACACATGAAAAACAGCAGGTGTTAATAATTATTAAAACAGCAAACGGACTCTTGTTCGACATAAAATAAAACAATATCTTTGCGATATCAAAATGATATCATATAAACAACTAAATTAAATACGATTATGGAAAATAATGAATTCTCCTTCAAAGGTACCGTAATGAACGGTTTCTATATGCTGTTTCTCAATATCCTGCTGACAGTATTGGCAATAGTGCTCATCGGTTTCGGAGCATGGTTCACATCAGAATCCGAACTCATAGGCGGCACGATGATAGTCGTGGGCGTGTTGGTTTTCATCGGGACACTTATAATATGGTGTGGCTTGATGCAGGTTGAGCCAAACGAAGCGCGCGTGATGATGTTCTTCGGACGATACAAAGGCACGTTCACACAAGTGGGTTTCTACTGGGTGAATCCGTTTATCACCACCAAGAAAATATCTCTTCGCGCCCGCAACCTGGACGTGGAGCCAATCAAAGTGAACGACAAGATAGGCAATCCTGTGATGATAGGACTGGTACTGGTATGGAAAGTGAAGAACACATACAAGGCCATGTTCGAGATAGACTCACAGACGATGGCCAAAAGCAACGCCCAGGGACTGGAAGGAAGCAATATCACCAACGTGATGAAAGCGCTCGAGAATTTCGTCAAGATACAGAGTGACGCCGCCCTGCGACAGACAGCCGGGCTCTACGCTTACGATGACAGCACACACACTTCCACCGAACTGACGCTGCGCAGCGGTGGAGACGAGATAAACAAACAGCTCGAGGAGAAACTGGACGAGCGCCTCAACATGGCGGGAATAGAGATAGTCGAGGCGCGCATCAACTATCTGGCTTACGCTCCGGAGATTGCATCGGTGATGCTCCGACGCCAACAGGCATCGGCCATAATCATGGCTCGGGAGAAGATAGTGGAAGGAGCCGTGTCGATGGTTAAGATGGCTCTGCAACGACTTGACGAAGAAAACGTGGTGGAACTGGATGATGACAAGAAGGCCGCGATGGTGAGCAATCTCATGGTGGTGCTCTGTGGCGATGACGCCGCACAGCCGGTGGTCAACGCCGGAACGCTCAACCACTGATAAGTAACGGCCGCGGCTCCTACCTGACAGACGGGAGTTGCGGCTGCAACGCGATATCTCGCCTACTCAATCGACAAAGAAATCGCAACAGAGCATGAAAGAAACAAGAATCAACAGCAAAACGACATTTGTGGAATACAAGGCCTCGCCCCGAGCCGAAGGATTGGTATATCTGTGGCTGGCGGCAGCATTGGGCTTGTTTTCCACATTGTTTATGATATTCGGAGACTTGGATGCCACCGACAGGATTGTTGCACCCGTCATCGCATACGGTGCCACAGTGTGGATAGCGGCTTTCGGCGCGTATTACAGATATTTCAGACGCAAACCACTGAAACGCAGCGTCATATTGGGCAACCACATGCATAGGATGTATCTGCGCAGTCGCGTGCTGTTCCTGATTTACACATTGCTGTTATGCACGGTCATCTATGTCGTGACAGTAATGCTGATTGATTTTATCTCGTGTGGATTTGCCTTTGACATAGGCAGACTTATGGACGATTTCATAAAAGGGCTGTGTCTGTTGCTATTGTTCGGACCATACAAAGCAGCAATGGAATATCTGGGATATCGTCAGTATTACATCTGTCTCAACATCACAAACGGACAAGACACCTGATAAATCGCAAGGCAAAGCATGAACTAATCTCACCATATAATAAATAACGTCAAGAAATGCCTCAGAAAGAAGACAAAACAAAGAAATTCATTCTCAGAATCGATGCCGACATGATGAGCGCCATCGAGGCATGGGCTGCCGATGAGTTTCGGAGCACTAACGGACAGCTGCAGTGGATTATCACCGAGGCTCTGAGAAAAAGCGGACGTCTGAAGAAGAAAAAGAACAAACCTCAAATCACGAACGATGAAGAAGAATGATACAAACATAAAAATAGGACGGTCGAAGGAGGGCACCGTCTTCGAAATCGTCACACTGGTATTGGTTGTCATCATGTGGGTGTTGGCCATCATGAAGTGTTTCAGTGGTAGCGATGAATCAGGAGCAGGCTGTCGGAAAATTCTGCCCAATGCCGCAGTGGGCACGTTCTGCGCCGCGATATGTCTGATATCATCTTATCGTCCGGCCACGATGGTGAATCTGCCGTTCAAGGTAGAGCGGCCCGCACAGTATCTTATGATGAGCCGCATGAGCCGCACGTTGGCACCGGAGATGACATTGCTGTTCATATCATTAATATTATGGATGGGTGAAAACAATATTGCCGAAATGTGTTTCTACGCCATGATATTTATAATCTTGAGCACTTGCATTGGCTATTCAATCTTAATCTATCGCAAATGAGCATCTTATTCAGAACCTTGATGACATCGGTCATGGGGCTCATTGCACCCGCATTGTCTTATGCACAGAACCTGAACGGCACGTGGAACGGGATGTTGGAGGTGAACAAGACAACACGTTTGGCCATAGTTATCAATATCTCTGAGGATGGCAACGGACATACACAATGCACTATGGACAGTCCGGATCAGGGCGCAAAGGGCATCGCAACGGAGATAAACCACTTGTCTGTCGACTCGATAAACATCAGTATCCCGCGCATCGGGGCCGGTTACCGTGGAAAACTGAGCAATGACACCATCCGTGGACAGTTCATCCAGATGGGTATGCCCTTCCGCCTCAATTTGTCGAGGGGAAATGTCGAACGTGTGAGACCGCAGACACCTGCGCCGCCTTATCCTTACACAACGGAGGAAGTGGTGTTCAATAGCGGCGATGCCTCATTGTCAGGCACCATCACCTATCCCTCAGGATACACACAGTACGAGCCTGTGCCGATGGTTGTAATGGTGAGCGGAAGCGGACTGCAAAACCGCGATGAGGAATTGTATGGCCATAAACCGTTCCTGGTGATGGCCGACTATCTGGCCCGCAACGGCATAGCATCATTGAGATACGACGACCGAGGTGTGGGCAAATCAACAGGGAGAGTTGACGATGCCACCACCATGACATTCATGCACGATGCCGAAGCTGCACTGGAATACGTATCCCGTCAGGGCAAAATGTTCTCACGCAAAGGTGTACTGGGTCATAGCGAAGGCGGATCGATAGCTTTCATGCTCGGTGCGAGGGGAATGGCCGATTTTCTGGTATGTCTGGCCGCGCCCGGCATCAAAGGCGACTCCATCATTGCCTGGCAATACAACAAGGTATCAGAGCGAAACGGCATAACCAAAAGGGCAAATACCCACGACATCAAGACAAATGCGGAGAACGACACGAACGTATGGTTACGCTTCTTCGTCAACTATGATCCTGCAGCAGATATATCAAAGACACGTTGCCCGGTGATGGCATTGAACGGGACACGCGACATGCAGGTGGATGCGGAGGCAAACCTTAAAGCCATAAAAGACAATCTGCCCGCAAACACGAAAAACATGATAAAGCGATATGACGGACTCAATCATCTGTTTCAACATTGCGACAGCGGTATGCCCGATGAATACGGACGAATAGAGGAAACCATAGCGCCGGAGGTGATGAAAGACATTGTAGAGTGGGTGAAACGATTGTAAACGATTCCGCATCTCACACAAAATTCTGGATGAACCAAATTAAACCCAAATCGGTCATTAGACCGACAATGGGCAGGAATGATGGTTATCGTGTTGTCTGTTCACGTGTTTTGGATTTCTATTTGCCGTCTTGCATCCCGTCTTGTCTCGCCATAGCCCGCTATGCCTTCGACAATACGGTCGCAACACAACAAATATAATCTCCAAAACTGCCATGAACTCTAATGACGATTTGGGTTAAACAGGCATAATCAATAAGCCTCACGATACTTGTTTTCGTCCTTATCCTCGAGCATGGATAAATAACTCTGGTATCTGCTTTGGGCTATATAATGCTCTTCAAGGGCTTTGAGCACGGCACATCCGGGTTCGTGTGTGTGGGTGCAATTGTTGAAACGACAATCCTTTGAAAACCTGAATATCTCCTTGAAATAACTTGTCAGTTCCTCGGGTTGGATATCAAACGTACCGAAGCCTTTTATTCCCGGCGTATCGATAATGTATCCTCCATCGGGCAGAGGGAGCATTTCGCTGAACGTGGTGGTATGCATTCCCGTGTTGTGGGCATCGCTTATGGCGGCTGTGCGCAGATTAGCCTCGGGCAGCAGTCGGTTTATCAGAGTCGACTTGCCTACTCCGCTATGTCCGCTGAGCAACGTGATGCGGTCCTTGAGACGCTCCTTCAACGCGTCCACCCCTTCACCCGTAGCCGCCGAGATGGCCGTGCACTCATAGCCAACGGTCTCGTACAGGTCGATCATCATCTGTTGGAGATGACGCTCGTCGGGCGAGAGCATGTCGCTCTTGTTGAACACCAACACCACAGGGACACAGTAAGCCTCGGCTGTGGCGAGAAATCGGTCGATGAAGGTGGTACTTGTCTGCGGTTTGTCAACGGTAACAAGGAGAAACGCCTGATCTATGTTGGCGGCGATGATATGGCTCTGTTTGCTGAGGTTCTGGGATTTGCGGATGATATAGTTGCGGCGGTCCGCTATCGCAGTAATAAAGGCCGTGCCCTCCTGGTTGCACACAATCTCGACATTGTCGCCCACTGCTACGGGATTGGTACTGCGTATGCCTTTGAGGCGAAAATTACCTTTGATCTTGCTCTCTATTATCTGTCCGTCGTCGGTACGGACAGTGTACCAGCTTCCGGTATTCTTTATTACTAAACCTCGCATCTGTTTCGGAATGATGAAAAAAGAAAATGGTGAAAGAGATACCGTGCCGGAGCCCTTTCACCATTTATATTTTGACTTACACGGTCATAATCTCTTTGGTCTTCTCGGCCAACAAATCGTCAATCTTCTTGATGTATTTGTCGTGCACTTTCTGCAATTCGTCCTCTGCGTCCTTGCCGTTGTCCTCCGACAGACCTTCCTTGACGGCCTTCTTGAGCTTGTCTTTCATCTCGGCACGTGCGTTGCGCACCTCCACCTTTGTCTTCTCACCTATCTTGTTGCATTGCTTCACAAGCTCCTTGCGTCGTTCCTCGGTGGGTTGCGGAATGCCAAGACGTATGATCTCACCGTTGTTCTCGGGAGTGATACCTACATCGCTGTCCATGATGGCTTTTTCGATATCGCGTATGGCCTTTTTGTCCCAGGGACGTATGGCGATGGTACGGGCATCGGGCACCGACACATTGGCAACTTGGTTCAAGGGCACCATCGAACCGTAAGAACTCACTCTCACGCCGTCGAGAATGGCCACATTGGCACGTCCGGCACGTATGCGCGACAACTGCTCATCAAGATAGAGGGCAGCCATCTCCATGCGTTCGGCAGCGTCGTTTAATGTTTGTTTTACGTCTATCATATCTTCGTAGTATTTGTTTTGATTTAAATTCATGTAGCAAAAGACACCGGCTTATCAATGAAAGGAATTCGGGCATGCCGATGATGCTTTACTATTGCAAAAATAGACATTTGTTTTCAAACATCCAAATTATAATTTACGTAAATCATATTTCTCCGACATAAATAGTTCCGAGCGCCGGAATGCAACGTCCGAAAAGGTACGTCGGTGATGGTACTAAGGAAATGATGTTTCAAAAAAGTTTGGTTCATTACCTTATATTTAGTAATTTCGCATCGCAATAAACCTATTATTAATTTATGATGGTGCGCATGATGTTTCCCAAATATATGTGACCGACAGACGAAGCGAATAAAAACCAATAAACAATAAACACATTTTGAAATATGAGAAAGATTCTTTTTATCAGCCTTCTGATGATGATTTGCGCCGTGTGTTACGCCAAATCAAGAAAAACAGTGTCGATACTCGGCGACTCGTACAGCACGTTCGAGCATTTTCTTCAGCCCACATCCAACTGGGTATGGTATTTCTCGGGCAAGCACGACAATACGGACGTGACGACTGTGCAGCAGACATGGTGGCACCAACTGATAAGCGAGAACGGCATGCAACTGTGCGTGAACAATTCGTTCTCGGGTTCGACAATATGCAACACGGGCTACAACAAGGAGGATTTCACCGACCGTTCGTTCTGCACACGTCTGTGGAATCTCGGTGCGCCGGACATCATATTCATCTTCGGAGGCACGAACGACAGTTGGGCCGGATCGCCCATTGGCGACTACAAATATTCCGACTGGACGAAAGATGACCTCTACAACTATCGCCCGGCAATGGCATACATGATCGAAAACACTGTTGCCCGTTATCCGAACACAGACGTCTACTTCATCCTCAACACCGAATTGTCGGATGACATCACAGCGTCGAGCATCGAAATTTGCAATCATTATGGCATCACTTGCATACAGCTGCGCGACATCGACAAGATGAACGGACACCCATCGATAAAAGGCATGAAGCAGATAGCCGAACAAGTAAAGAAAAAAATGAAGCGATAAGTCAGTAGAAAGCAATCATAAAAAAGGCCGTAAGCATCATTCCGGGCATGTCAACCACATTGACACCGGGTATACTTACGGCCTTTTGTTGGTTATTCAATCACCCCGCACCATCCGCCGAAACGTTCGAGCGAGAGTGTCACTGTGGACGATTTGCTGACGCTCTGCGAACGTTTCACATAGTCGAAAGCCTGTCGACCGGCATTCACACCATCAGCAAAGTAAGTGAGAGTATGCGCAGCGGCATTGTCGATGAAATCGAGCGAGAGTGTCAGGTCGCGCTTTTTACCATTGTTCATGGCACCTACGAACCACTTGCCGGCCTTGCGTCGAGCCACAACCACGTACTCTCCCACTTTGGCATCAATCACGCGGGTCTCGTCCCAAGTCACTGGCACGGACGTGATGAACTCGGTGCACTCATGCTCGGCATAGTAGCGGGTGGGCGAATCGGCAAGCATCTGGATGCCACTCTCGAACACCACGTACATGGCCATCTGACAGGCGCGTGTGCCCATACCCATAGGATTGGGGTCGGTGCAACGGTTGTGCTCGGGCTGAGCGGAATTCATGGATCCGGGAGTGAAATCCATCGGTCCCACGGCATTGCGGATGAAGGGCAGATAGATGGTGTTTTCGGGTCGGCACCACTCGTTTTGCTCCATACCGCGGACGCCCTCGTATGAAATCACATTGGGATAGCGGCGCTCCAGACCTGCCGGTTTGAATGATCCGTGGAAATCGACAAGAATATTGTATTTGGCAGCCTCTTTAGCCACGCGCTCATAGAAATTGACCATCCACTGGTCGCTGCGGTCCATGAAATCGATCTTCACGCCGGGTATGCCCCACTCCGCGTAGGTCTTGAAGAGGTCCATGTGGTTCTCCACGGTGAGCCACGGGAGCCACAGGATGAGCCCTACGTTCTTGCTCTTGCCATAACGCACCAGTTCGGGAATATCGATTTCGGATATCGTCTCGTATGGGTCGCGGGTACTCTTGGCCCATCCCTCATCGAGGATGATGTACGGGATGCCGTACTTGGAAGCGAAATCGATGTAATATTTGTATGTGTCGTTGTTGATGCCGGCCTTGAAATCCACACCCCATATCATCTTGTGGTTCCACCAGTCCCAGCTCACCTGTCCGGGTTTCACCCAGCTCGGGTCTTTCAGTTCACAAGGCGAAGAGAGCACGTAGGTCATTTCATTGGCAAGAAGGTCCTTGTCTTCCTTAGAGATGACGAAATAGCGCCACGGGAACTGACGTGCAGCCGATGTACGGGCTATATAGTCGGCCTCTTTCAGTATCTTCTGACTACGGTCGCCGTCGGGTCCGAACTCGAGCGGAGTCTTGGGAAAAACGGATGTCATGGAGTTCTCGCCGGTACCTTTGAGGAACATGCATGGATAATCCTTGAGGTCGGATTCGGACACCAGAATTTTGTATTTCTTGTCCGTCTCAATCAATATTGGCAGATATGTCATCTCATCCGACGGCTTGTATTGGTCCGTACTGATGCATGTGTATGGATTCTCATAAGATGTCTTGTAACCTCCGGTGAACGACATGTGAGCCTTGTAACCGGCGGGAAAACCGATTTTGAATGTCTCGTTGTCTATATTTGCCATGCCCTTGCCGGTTGTAGCGAAGCGATAGGCCACACCGTTGTCGAAGGCGCGGAACTCCACCGAATATCCGCCGGCCATAGTGAGGACGGCCGCATTGTAATGATTGCGCACCTGGGCGTTTTTTATGGGCACCTCGCGACGGATAGTCTGATTGACACTCTGACGCTTCACGCTTTTGAGTTTCGGGCTTGCGCCGAGCTGCTTGCCGTCCTTGTTGAGTGCGAGCACACAGTCGGTGAGCAAGGTATTGCCGTCGGCCGTCACGGAATAGGATATGTTCTGACCCACATTCACTGTCACACCGATGGTGCCATCGGGCGATGTGAGGGTCACTTTCTTGTCGGCGTATGCACTCACACAAAGCAAGCTGCAAGCCATGAACGATAATATTTTCTTCATCTATTTTAATATGATAATATGTGATTCGGATTTGATTGCTTCGGAGTGATAATAAAAAAGAAGAGGAATATCATACGTTTATCAATGATGATAATTCCTCTTCTGATATTAATTTATGCGGAATTTATTTCTTCTTCTTTTTATTTGCTTTCTTCGGAGCATTGCCTATCTCTTTGGTGAAAGAGTAAGGAGCGTCGCTCTCGGCGACACCGCGCTGTTTGTTGGGAGTGGCGGCCATGTTGTAAACGATGTTTCCTCCGTTCATCACATCATTGTGAGTGATGAAATTCTTGGTGTAAGGAGCACCGTTGAGGGTCATCTGCTGGATGTAGCGGTTGTCATCCGAGTTGTTGCCGGCAGTGATGGTGAGATTCTTGCCATTCTCGAGATGCAGTGTCATCTTGTCGAAATAAGGAGTACCGAGCACGTACTGGTTGCTTCCGGGACATACGGGATAGAAGCCCATAGCCGAGAACACATACCATGCAGAGGTCTGTCCGTTGTCCTCGTCGCCGCAATATCCGTCGGGATTGGCGTTATAGAGTTTGTCCATGACCTCACGAATCCAATACTGGGTCTTCCAGGGCTGGCCTGAATAGCCATAGAGATAAATCATGTGCTGTATCGGCTGGTTGCCGTGGGCGTAGTTGCCCATGTTCATGATCTGCATCTCGCGGATTTCGTGAATGACACCACCGTAGTAGCTGTCGTCAAACAATGGCGGTACGTTGAACACCGAGTCGAGCATGGCATTGAATGTATCTTTGCCACCCATCAGATTGATGAGGCCTTGCGGGTCGTGGAATACCGACCATGTGTAGTGCCAGGAGTTACCCTCAGTGAAGGCGTCACCCCACTTTAGCGGGCTGAACGGAGACTGGAATGTGCCGTTCTCGTTGCGGCCGCGCATGAGCTTGGTCTCGGGATCGAACACATTCTTGTAGTTCATGGCGTGGTTGTAGAACGATTTGAGTTCTTTCTCGGGTTTACCCAAAGCTTTACCGAACTGATAGATGCACCAGTCGTCGTAAGCATACTCAAGAGTACGTGCCACATTCTCGTTGATCTTCACATCGTAAGGCACATATCCCAGTTTGTTGTAATATTCGAATCCCATACGTCCGGTAGAACCCACCTTCGGGTGAACGGCGTTGGCTCCGTGCTTGACAGCCTCCCACAGAGTCTCTGCATCATATCCGCGCATACCTTTGAGATAAGCGTCGGCCACCACGGATGCGGAGTTGTTGCCCACCATACATCCGCGATGTCCGGGGCTTGCCCACTCGGGCAGGAATCCGCTCTCCTTGTATGCATTGACGAGACCTTCCTGCATCTTCACGCTCATCGAAGGATACATCATGTTGACTAAGGGGAACAGGCAGCGGAATGTATCCCAGAAGCCTGTGTCGGTGAACATGTGTCCGGGCAGCACCTCACCGTTGTAGGGGCTGTAATGCATTACCTGACCGTTGGCGTCGATCTCTGACAGACAGCGGGGGAAGAGCACCGAGCGATAGAGGCAAGAATAGAATGTGCGCAGATGGTCGATGTTGTCGTCCTCCACCTCGATACGTCCGAGCACCTCGTTCCAACGGTCGCGTCCGCGGGCCTTCACCTGATCCACGTTGCCTCCATTAAGCTCTTTGAGGTTGAGAATGGCCTGCTCGGGGCTGATGAAAGAAGATGCAACCTGCACGTTGACCTGCTCGCCGCGACGAGTCTTGAAACCGATGATGGCGCCTGAGTGTCCGCTTGTGGACTTGAGGCTGCCTTCGACGATCTTGCCGTCAGCAACGGCTGAGGTGTAGGTGAAGGGTTTGTCAAATTTCACTACGAAATAGTTCTTGAAATTCTCGGGCACACCACCGCTGTTGCGAGTAGTATATCCCACGATCATATTCTTCGAAGGGATGATCTCTGCATGCGAACCTCTGTCGAAAGCGTCGACCACGATATAAGCGTTGTCGGTCTCGGGGAAGGTGAAACGCATGGCGGCGGCGCGGTCTGTCGGAGCTATTTCTGCCACTACGTCATGGTCGGCCAGATAAACGCGATAGAAATAGGGAGTGGCCACTTCGGCCTTGTGGGAGAACCACGATGCGCGCTCGTCCTGATCGAACACGGGTTTGCCTGTGACAGGCATGATTGAAAACTGACCGTAGTCATTGATCCAGGGGCTGGGCTGGTGTGTCTGTTTGAAACCGCGGATCTTGTCGGCCCAATACACATAAGCCCATCCGTCGCCCATCTTGCCGGTCTGAGGCATCCAGAAATTCATACCCCACGGCATGGCGATGGCCGGATAGGTATTACCGGTTGATAGCGAAACTTTTGATTCCGTACCTACGAGCGGGTTGACGTAATCAACCGGGCCGGTAGCTTTGGCTGCATTGACCGTCAACGATGCCAATGCAAGCAGTGCAGTAAAAAAGGTTTTTGTTCTCATTATTGATTTGAATTACTATTGATGATTATTTTCGGTTTAATTTATCGGTCGGCGGTTAGCACCGATTTATCTTTACGATGTGCATGTTAGGCTAAGAGATGAACATGCTGTCACAAAATTAATACAAATTAATCAGTCGGCAAAATAAATTATTCTTTTTTATAAAAGTATATTCAGTGAACTACTGATAAAGTGAGTTCTACGAGTTTTGCATGATACCGAATCCGGTTATCCGACATTTGGATTGAAATGTTAATTTCGACACCCCGCATACATCGGGATAATTAAGAATACGCAACTATCTCATGGGGTAACTGTTAAAATTTCGTCTTATTTTTGCAATATTTCCGACCGAAGCAGTTGCCCAGCTGGAATACGCCAAAATTTCGACATTTTCATAAATCTCTGTATATCAGCGTAATAAGCGGTTCGCAAATTTACAATGGCCTCAAAAACATTGAAAAACCACCGAAAATGTCCCCCAAAAGTGCCCGACTTGGGTTCCGAAAGGGGTCCTTTCGCCTCCTAAAAGGGTTCCTTTCGCACTCCGAAAGGGTCCCTTTCGCAAATCAAGTGTATGAAAATCGGAAAATCGGACGGTTTTTCACGTTCCGGAGATAGATTTTTTCCATTTTTTCGCTTCGTGTCTTTCTAAAACGGAAGTAAATCCTGCAAAAACGAAATGTTAAAAATTTGGATT
>CAJKQX010000068.1 GCA_905202125.1 uncultured Prevotella sp. | reverse complement strand
AATACAACAAATATAATCTCCAAAACAGCCATGAACTCTAATGACGATTTGGGTTTAATTTTTATGATGTTTATTTTTTGATGTTACAAATCCCAAGAATAGGCAAATGATGCTGAATATCCACAAGCTACTCCAAACGAATCCTTGTTCGGACGGAAGCACAACCTCATCCGGGAGTTGTGGATTGAACCATACTGTCACGCCCTGGCCTTGTGAAATGAAGGGGTTATACACTTGCATGCTTGTACGCGTCTTGTAGCGCCCGGTATAATATTCTATTATTGCCGTGTGCTTGTAGTATATTTTCCGATGTCGATAAGTCTTTTCAGTTTTCAGGTATGTTACTGTCCCCTCGGTATGTTCCATCTTGTCGTATTTGTTATACAAGTCAAAGAGACCATATGACCCGGCCGCAAACGTGATGCAACCAATGAACATGAGAAGATAAATGTATTTCATCAGATACAATAAGTATTGTCACAATGACCGTCGGATATGTAGGAGAATTCAGACGGTAATTTCACCACAAAGTGACATGTTCATATATTTCCTTGTCAAATTGTAGTCGTTGTATCTGGCCTCAAGAAACATCAATTTTGTGACCGCACTTTCCACCGTACTGTCATATCCGCTTGTCACGCCGGCCTCTTTGAGCTGGTAGCCCGTGCCGTAACGGTCCATCTCCACGCATCCCGAGATGCACTGGCTTATATTGATTATCGTCACTCCACGGTCGGTGGCGTCCTTGAGTATGCGCAGTAGCCAATCATGTTGAGGCGCGTTGCCACTACCATAACTGCGCATCACGATGCCTCTCAGTTCCGGAGCTTGAAGCACATGTTTCACAATGTTTTCCTGTATGCCCGGAAACAGCGAGAATACCACTACATTGGGATTCATCTCCGTGTGTGGTATCATAGGTTTGGTAAAATCGGGTTGAAATATATGATGATAATGGAACGTGAACTCAACGCCGGCATCACATAGGTGAGGATAATTGAATGTTTCGAAAGCGCTGAATTCATCGGCATTCTGCTTGGTACTTCTGTTGCCTCTGAGTAGTCGGCCTCCGAAATATATGCACACTTCGGGCACGATGGCACGGCCATCTTTATTTACGGCAGCAGCCAATTCTATACTTGTTATCAGATTCTCACGACCATCGGTACGCAGTTGTCCCATTGGCAACTGGCTGCCGGTCAGTATTACAGGTTTAGTCAGATTCTCAAGCATATACGACAATGCTGAAGCCGTGTATGCCATTGTGTCTGTGCCATGTAATATTACGAATCCGTCGTATGAATTATAGTTTTGGGATATGATGCGTACCAGTTGCGCCCATACGGTCGGCGACATGTCGCTTGAGTCTATGGGATGGTCGAATTGGTAAGTGTCCACCTCCGTCTTGATATAAGCAAACTCCGGCATTTTGTTTACGAGATGATTGAAATCCAACGGCTCGAGAGCTCCTGTCTTGGAGTTTCTGCCCATACCGATGGTACCTCCTGTGTAAATCAAAAGAACTTTGTTGAAATGAGTGTTGGATGTTGTGCTCATAATTGCTTCTTTATATTGCCGCAAAGATACAACAAAACTATGAAATAAGGAAGAATATGCCGATAGATTTGTTTCCGGGTTATTTTTGCATATTGACGTCATTTATTCAGTATGCCTTTCGCTTGTTCTGAATATTGCGCGAAGATGTTTCCTTAGTTGGTATGCAATAAATAAAACGATACCATCCGTACATTTTCCGGGTGGTATCGTTTGATGTAAAAGGGTTGGGAAATTCGTTTCAGTCCATTCCGTTCAGAGTTTGACTTCCCGGTATTTTTGTTCTGATTTTGTGTAGGGGCTTTGTACTTATTTCATCAGAAGTCCGATGTTAATTTCGCCAACTGTTTATAATCATTATTTCTTATCGACAGTCAGTACACCGTTTTTCACGCCATTGGTGAGATCGATTGTGAATACGAAGGTGTCGCCATCGCTGATTTTCGCTCCATCTTTCAAGAATATATTGCCGTTGTCGCTGTCGGCAGCATTCACGCGGAACCACTCGTTGTCGCTATCGATGTGGTAGTCGCCTCCCAGTCCGTTGAACTCAATACCCCAGGTGGGCTGTCCGAAGAATTTGAAATTGATGTCGGAGGCCGACAGTTGTTTGCCCACGGTGAGTGTGATGCGGTATTTCTTGGCTGCGACAGGCGCCAGACATTGGTCGTTCTCTATTTCTGTAGTCCAACCGGCATTGTTTGCCGATGTGAGCAACGGTTTGTTCACACACTCCGAACCGATAATCCATATACTACCCGTTCCGTCTGCTTGCAATGTGGCCACCGTTCCGTCTTCGTTGGCGGGATATATCTGCACGTACTTATGAGTTGCGTAAGCCTTTATGGCGTATGTGCCGCTGACACACAGGAATGTGTATGTGCCGTCCGCATTTTTCTTGAGAAAATCGTTGTCCACGAACCAATCATCGTTTACCACTCCGCCAAGTTGGAATTTTGTACCTTTCTTGATTGTCATAACGACCGGTTCTTTGTCGGCGAGAGTCAACTCCTGTACGCCTCCCGAACCATTCTTCTTCACAGAGAGCTTACCATTGGCGCATCCCGCCGTCAAGTCGACAGTGAAGACGTAGGTATCTCCGTCCTTCAGTGTCACACCATCTTTCAGATATACGTTTCCATTGTCGTGACCGTTGCCGTCACCCACACCGAATACTTCGCTGTCGCAGGTCAGGCTGTGGTCGCTGCCGTCACCCTTGAACTCAGTGCCCCAGTCGGGTTGGCCGAAAAACTTGAAATTTATGTCAGATGCCGAGAGTTGTTCTCCTACGGTGAGTGTTATCTGATACACTTTCGGTCGAATCTGAGCCATTGCCTGATCCCACTCTGTTCCAGTCCACCAGCCATTGTTGTTGGATGAAGACAGGAGCGGCTTGTTGATGCCGTTGCTTCCGATTATCCACAGTGCACCTGAACCGTCGTCTTGCAGTGTGGCCGGAGCGTCTTTCTTGCCGGCGAATACCTGCATGAACTTGTAGTTGTTGTACGCCGTCAAGGTGTATTCTCCGTCTATGGCAATGAATGTGTATGTGTTGTCATCATTCTTTTCGAAGAAATCATTGTCTATGAACCAGTCGTCTGCAACGATGCCACCGATGGCGTATATGCGACCTTTGACCATGTTGCGGGTGATCACATTATCGCTCTCTGTGAACATCAGAGGCGTGATGCTTATCTCCTCGCATGGGCCGTAAGTATAGTCGCGAGCATTGAATGTCACCTCTATTTCGCCCGTATTCTCTGATTGGAAATCCACGTTGCCTGTACCGCCCAATGTTATCTCACTGCCATCGCTGCCGAAGATCCATTTGCTATCGGCAGTGGCGAAATGACCTTTGAATCCGGTATGTGTGATGTTGACGTTTGCTGAGTAGTTGTAGTCGTCGCCTTCTGACATCGGATAAGTGTTACCTTCGGCGTCGACAAACATCAGATTGTCGAAATGGGGACGTTCAGCTTGTGTTGTTACGTCCACGATTGTCTTTGATGTCGTGACATTTTGCAGCGTGAGGCGCACCTTGATATCTCCGTTCGGGATATAGCGCAGGAACGGTACGTTGAGGCTGACGGCATAATCACCTTCCGTCTTTGTGCGTATGATGGTATCTGCCACCACCTCGTCGCTGAAACAGAGTTCGGCCTTCAGTGTAGACAGTGCCGTCCCTTTCTTGTCCGAGCAGTTCACGGCGAATTCTATTTTGTCACCCATCTGCACAGGATCTATGGCAGCAACAACAATGGTGGGGTCGCCTTCTTGCACTATGCTTTGGTAGTCATTGTCGACGCAGGCTGTGAGTCCGCATACGGCGCACAGCACACAAAACAATTTTGATATAATGTGTCTCATAATTTATTTCCAGTTACATGATACTACTCCCTGTGCGGGAACGTTTGCTTTGAAATAGTTGGCGCCATCGCTTACTGTGATATTCTTGGCCTCATCGCCGCTGTTCATAATTACGATAGCCTTTGTTCCGTCGGGGTTGACAAATGCCGAATAGAGCAGATTCTGGGTCACGCTTCTCTGCGTTGTACCGATGCGAGTGGCTCCGGTGCGTACTACCGATGACATGTGGGTAATAATATAATAATGTGAGTTGCGCTTTATCTCCGAGTAGTTGTTGTAGATGTCCACAGCGCCATAGCAGGTCTGACATCCTCCATCGAGGTTAGGACCCATCTTTTCGTCGAGCATGAGATTCCATACGAGTACGGCCTTGCACTGCTGATTGACTGTGCCGAGTGTGATGTTTTTCATGTCGGTCAACAGTCGTGTGCTCAGGTTGCGTCCATCGTTCCATGTTCCTATCGAGCTCTCGGAGAATATCAACTCTTTTTCGGGAGCCTTTGTGAAGATGTCGGTCAGTTCGCTGTTGTTGCCGCCATAGTCGTGGTATGCTGCGCCCACAACCAGCTCGGAACCGTCAAAACCGTTGCCGAGAGCATCGTATATTTTTACCGGATAGTCCTCCTGGTCGGCCAGATTGTCATAGTTGTAGTTATGATCGAAAAGATAAATCTTGGTGGCAATCCCGTTCTGTTTGAATGCGCTCGCAAGTTCTTTCACAAACGGAGCCTC
The DNA here is from genome assembly GCA_905202125.1 of uncultured Prevotella sp. Lineage (GTDB taxonomy): Bacteria > Bacteroidota > Bacteroidia > Bacteroidales > Bacteroidaceae > Prevotella. The sequence continues at coordinate 7,734 of CAJKQX010000068.1, read as the reverse complement.
TTCCTGCCAGGGCATATACAGTGATGCGCAGTTGGCCTTGTTCAATGGTTCGTTCTGCGGGCTCACGGCATATATGTCGATGCCCTGTTTCTTCATTTCCTGAACAAATTTGACAAAGTACTGTGCATACAGACCATAATAGTCGGGGTTGAGATGGCCGTCGGTCCATGCGTCGTGCGGCGTCTTGCTCTCGATGTCGTCTACCTTCATCCATTTCGGACATGTCCAGGGTGCGGCTATAATCTTCACGTCCGGGTTGATGGCGAGTATTTCTTTCAAAATAGGAATTACGTAGTCTGTCTCGTCTTTGTACAGACTGAAATTTTCAAGTCCCTTCTCGTCGCACAAGGTGTATTCCGTGCTTGAGAAATCGTTGCATCCGATTGATATGCGCGCGTAGCTCACTCCGTAGCCATCGTTCACGGAGTAGGTCTGTTTCAAGAATGTCGAACGAGCCTCGGTCGACATCTTCATCAGATTGTAGCACGTGCTGTATGTTATCGCAAAACCGAAACCGTCCATTTCCTGGAATGTTTGCGACGGGTCTATCTGTATTGTTGTGGGAGCCATGTTGACACCCGTCATGATTGCAGATTTACTCATCTTCAGGGCGTTGAAACCATCGGATGTGGTTGTGTATAGGGTTGCTACGGATCCGGTTGGAGTCTCGTTACCGTCATTATCGCCGACAGTTCCGTTGTCTATAGAGTCCAGACTGCTGCATGATGCCATAGAGATCAGCAGACTTCCGGCAATTGATAGTATTGTCATGTTTCTTTTCATTTTGTTATTCATTTTTATTATTGTTAGTCGGAAGAACGGGGATTAGTATCCCGGATTTTGTTCGAGGTTCACGTTCTCGTCGAGTGCGGTCTGCGGTATGGGCAACAGATAGCTGTTCTTGTCGAATATTCGTTTTTGAGCCAGACGTCCGTTGTCTTTTGAATAGACTTTGTTCATGTATTTCTCAACGTTGCCCGTGCGTACGAGGTCGAACCATCGTTCACCTTCAAGGGCAAGTTCCAGACGACGCTCTTTCAGAACGGTCTCTTTCATGTCGCCCTCTTCGCTCACCGGTGTCAGTTTGGCTCTCTCGCGGATAATGTTCACCAGTTCGGCTGCTTTCGGTGAGTTGCCCATCTCGGCGTATGCCTCGGCCTCGAGAAGGATGATGTCCGGCAGACGCAACATGTATCTGTTGCTGCGGTTTGAACGGCACTTGTACATGAACGCGTAGTGACTTGCGGGGTAGTAGTTGCTCCAGTCGCACTCCAGCCAGGCCACCGTCTGCTCGTAGCGTACGACATCGCCTTCGGCGTTGAATGCGCTTATCAGGTCTCTTGACGGAGTGATCCACTTTGCCCATGTGAACCAAAAACCGGGGTCATTCTCAGGGCTTGTGTACATCCAAACCTCCCAGTTGTCGATATTTGTCACTTCGAGAATACTTTCTGAAGTATTGTGTTTCACGCAGTCTTTTTTGTTATTGTCGTATGCCCACAGTGTGGCGAAATCGGGTTCCAGTTCCATTCCCGCTGCCTTGCGCACCTTTTCGGCGTATTCGATGACCTTGTCGTACTCGTGCAATTCTGCATACACCTTTGCGAGCATTGCCTGTGCTACTACTTTTGACATCACTGTGCGGTCTGCGGAATTGTGGTCCGGTGCATGATTTTCGCCATCTTCGAGGTCGCTGACTATCTGTGCATAGCATTCGTCGCGAGTTGATTTTGGTGGAAAATATGTAGGATATACATCGTCCACATTATCCGATGTGATAGTCTCAGCCAGTTTTGTGATGAGAGGGAACGATCCCCAAAGACGTGCCATTTCAAACATCACCATCGCGCGAAATATCTTACCTTCGCCTTTCCATTGGTTGCACTCGGCCTCAGTGATAAGCCCCTTCTTTACCAGACTGTCACAACTGACAATCAGAACGTTGGCTTTGGCTATGTCCTCAAGGTAACGGCTCCAGTCGCGCGCCAATACAGAGTTGCTCGCATCGATACTGTTGGTCTCGTAAGGCACTACCTCAGCACCGGTGGTTCCGGCATAAGCGTTGTCTGAGTGGGCATCGGCTATGAGTTTCTTGTCGAGAGACCAATGTTCCTGACGGTCACGGAGCTGATTGTAAAGGTTTGTTTTTTGGTCGAGAGCTGCCTGTCTGTCTTTCAGGGTCAGTGAGTTTCCTACTTGTGAGCTTGTACCCTCTGTTATCTCCGTAGCGTCTGAAGTGGGGTCAATGTCAAGAGAACAAGCGGTGAAACCCAGTGAGGCCACTCCCAATATGAATGCTTGATATATCTTTTTCATTGTCTTTGTTTGTTTAGAATTCAACTTTAAGTCCTAATGAGAAACTGCGAGTCAGCGGATATGTGCCCCAATCGAGGCCCTGCACGGTACCGCTGTTGCCATTCTGGTTCACCTCCGGGTCGTATCCCTTGTATTTCGAGAGAGTGATCAGATTTGTGAATGAGCAGTATGGCTGAAGGCGTGTGAGTCCCAGTTTGCTTATTATCGAGCGCGGCACGTCGTATGACAAGGACACGTCTTTTAGTCGGATATAAGAACCGTCTTCAAGAAAATAGGTTGAGTTGTGCATCTCGAAACCGGCCTTAGGCACAGACGTGATCTGTCCTGGCACACGCCAGCGCTCCAACACACGTGTCGTCTGGTTGTTGCCGTTGTACATTCCTTCAGTCTCCATGCGTCCGACATTGTATATATCGTTACCGTAAGAACCCTGTATGAGGATGCTGAGGTTGAAACCTTTGTATTGCAGCGTGTTGGTGAGACCAAATGTGAAATCCGGGTTCGGATCGCCTATGTATGTACGGTCGGATGAAGAGATGACGCCGTCTTCGTTCACATCGCGATACATCAGTTCTCCTGTCTCCGGATTTACGCCATCCGAGATGTAGCCATAAAAACTTCCCAAAGGACGTCCCGGAGTGTTGCGCACGACATATTCGTTGACCATGTCGGTTGTCATGGCGGCGTAGTAGACCTGTGTCAGTTTCAGACTTTTGAGCTCGTTCTTGTTGAAGGAGATGTTGAAATCGGTGTTCCATCTGAAATTTTTGCCGATGATGTTCTTTGAACTTACGCTGAATTCCCATCCTTTGTTCACCATCGAACCGCCGTTGTAGATAAGGGTGCGTGCTGCTGCCGCTCCGGCCGGAAGGGTGGCTGTCATCAGCATGTCGGTGGTCTTCTTATAGTAGTAGTCGGCATACAGTGTCAGTCGGTTCTTGAACAGAGTGATGTCGATACCGATGTCGGTCTGGGTTGTCGTTTCCCATGTGAGGTCGGGATTGCTCAGGGTAGACTGTGACACTGTCGGAGTGGCGTGTTCGTCGTTGCCTTCGCCGTACCACGGTTGACGGTTTATGCTGTAAGCGGCGAGATAGTCGTGATTGCCCAGTCCGGCCTGGTTACCGGTCTGTCCCCAACCTCCACGCAGTTTCAGGTCATCAATCCATTCCACGCCTTTCATGAAATTCTCTTCGGAGATGCGCCATGCGGCAGACATTGACGGGAAATAGCCCCATTTGTGACCCGGAGCGAGCTTCGATGATCCATCGGCACGTATGTTTCCTGTAACGAGATACTTGTCGGCGTAGTTGTAAGCCACGCGTCCGAAGAATGACTGAATGGCCCATTCTCCGGCCCAGCTGCCGCTTCCGTTCCATGAAATGCGGTTTGCCGCATTCAGCGTATGTATATTGCCGTTGGCATAGTCGCTGCCACTCATCCAGTTGTTGGAGCTTTTGTCGGTAGTGCTCGACGAACCCATCATGGCGTCGAGACCGTGAATGCCAAATTTCTTCTTGTAGTTCAGCACGTTGTCGAATGTCAAGGTGGTGCGTATCGAGCGGTTGTCGTTTCCTGTTCCTCTGTCGTCACGTCCAATGCTTGTCTCGTATGGATCCACGAAAGCGGTATAAAGACCGTGTGTACGTTCCATCGAGAGCGATGTCGTGAAATTGAGATCCTTCGTGAACTTTATCGTTGCTTTACCGGTAGCGATGAGCTTGTTGTAGTTGTTTGACGTATTCTTGCTTCGTGCAAGGTTCTCCAGAGGTGATGTGAGGTTCACGCCGTAGAAATTGTGGTAAAACTGTCCGGGGTTTTCGGGATCCATTATCGGTGCGTATGTAGGGGTGTTCACGATAGACGTGATGACACCTCCGCGGCTTGATCCGGCACCTGATATGATGGAACCATTGTATGTGTAGTCCGAATAAGTGACACTGGCATTGAGTGTGAGCCATGATTTCAGGTCGTTTTCAATGGCAGCGCGGAAATTGTAACGCTCGAAATCCGTTGTCTTTATGATTCCGTTTTCACGGGTATATCCGCCTGACAGATAATAACGCAGTTTGTCATTTCCGTTGGTGATGGCTATCTGATAGTTCTGAACATTACCTGTGCGGAATGTCTCTTTTTTCCAGTCGGTCTGATCTGTCAGCCCTTCAGGCAGTTTGACAAGTCCTATCTCGTCCATCAGTTCTTTGTACTGAGCAGCGTTCAGCACTTTCTGATTGTCGCGAACTTCAGAGAAAGAGTAGTGCGCATTCAAAGATATCTTCGCCACCCCTTGTTTGCCTTGTTTTGTGGTGATGATGATGACACCGTTGGCAGCACGTGAACCGTAGATGGCGGCAGATGATGCATCCTTCAGAATCTGGATGTCGGCTATATCATCGGCTGCCAAGAAATCGATGTCTTCAAACGGTACTCCGTCTACAACGTACAGAGGGTTGTTGCTCTTGTTCATTGATGTGGTACCGCGCACACGTATGGTAGGAGATGAACCCGGCTGGCCGTTGGCCTGCGAAATCTGCAGACCTGCTGCCTTGCCCTGCATGCCTTGTCCGGCCGATACTATCGGGCGTGTTTCAAGATCTTCTGTCGACACCGACGAAACGGCTGTGGTCACGTCCTTGCGACGTACCGAGCCATAACCGATGACCACCACCTCGTTTAGGTTGTTGGCATCTTCTTTCAACGTCACCTTCATGCCGTTTCTGGCCTTGACCTCCTATGAAATGAATCCAATGTAGGATATACGAAGAATTTTTCCGGTTTCCACGTCTATAGTGAATTTACCATCGATGTCGGTCACGACACCGTTCTGTGCACCTAATTCCATTATTGACGCGCCAAAGATGGGTTCACCAGTGGTGTCGACAATAGTGCCTGAGATTTTCATCTTCTGTGCGAACATCGTCGCGGAGAAGATGAACGAGAATAGTACCGGCAGGAGATACCGCACCATACTCCATTTCTTTGAATGATGTTTCCTCATACAGTAATTTATTATGTCAATTGTTAATGATTTGTTTGGCGTAAAATTAATACTTTTTTCATCCCATTTGGCTACGCGCAAAGATTGGTATACTGACTTTATTTTTAAACGATAAATCTAAAATGTTGATAATAAGCCATTTGCCTTGATTGTAAAAGTGGCTTCGTGTTGATTGGTATGTGGATGGCGTCTAACTATGATTTTGAAAAATACAAGGTCTTTCGGGACCTATGAATGCGTTTTTCGGCGATTTTTTCTTTTGATTGTTATTATTTTGCTATTTTTGCATTGCCTAAGTTTATGAATAAATTTATCTTATGAAGGACATCAGAATATTTTGTCTCCTTATTATATCATGCGTATGCGTACGCGCGAATGCTGAAACCAAGACACTGAATGAACTCTACAAGCAACTTGATGCCGCAATAGAGCAACACGATGTTTTCGTGGCAGAGAAACAGGGACGAATTGAAAAATACAGAAAGAATATCAAATCGTTGCATAATCGTCGGGAACAATTCACGGAGACATGGAGTCTCTACAAGGAATATTCCGCTTTTAACAATGATTCAGCAATTGCTATGCTCAATTCCTGTATCCGATTGGCGCAGACCATGGATGACAGGCAACTCTTATCCGACAGCTATATCGCACTTGTCCAGCAATATGGTATTTCCGGCGCATATACCGATGCCGAAGTGTATCTGGACAAGGTGGATAAAACCTTGTTGACAGGCGAGCGCAAGATTGCCTACCTTCTGGCTGCCGGTCATCTCTATGGCGAAATGGCTTATTACACCCAAGACAAGGCCCTCAGAGATATGTATTACCTCAAATCCATGACATACCGCGATTCGTGCTATGCCATCATGGACCATACGTCGGTGGACTACATGAAGGACCGTGTGTCCCAGCTTATCAACGATAACAATACGAAAGAAGCGATGCGCGTGTGCGACCTGTGGATGAACAGAGTGGAAGAGAACACCCACAACTACGCCATCATGGCTTTTTTCCGTTCTGTCATTTATTTCCAAATGGGTGATGACGACCAACGGAAATATTGGCTTGCGGTATCGGCATTGTGCGATGTGCGTAATGCCGTGATGGACCAAGCCTCACTCTGGAGTCTGGCCGAACTATTGAGCAAGGATGGCGATCTGGAGCGTAGCAACAGATACGTGGAGTTCTCGTGGAACTGCACACAGCGGTTCAATGCCCATCTGCGCAGTTGGACGGTGTCGCCGGTGCTCTCTATGATCAGCAGTTCATACAAGAGACAGTTGACCATTGTCAATGCGCGATTGAAATGGCTCACCGTCTTCAGCGGCTTGCTTGTTGTCGGACTGTTTGTGGCGTTGCTAAATGTGTCGAGAAAACGCAGACAGCTCGCTATGGCCAGAAACGAACTTAAGATTGCCAACGAAAATCTTACCGACACCAACCGCCAGCTACACGACCTTAACGCACGGCTGGCGGAGGTCAACTCAAGGCTGAACGAGTCCAATCATCTCAAGGATGAGTACATCGGCGAATTCTTCACCACATGTTCCGCATACATCGACAAGTTGGATAATTATCGTATCAAGGTGAACCGTAAACTGAAACAAAATCAGGTGAGCGATCTCTTGCGGATGACCGGTTCGGAACAGCTCAAGGATGATGAACAGCAATTGCTGCTCGAAAAATTCGACACCACATTCCTGCGCCTTTTCCCGACTTTCGTTGAAGATTTCAACAATCTCTTGCGTGAAGACAGCCGTATTTATCCGCAAAAGGAAAACACGCTGACCAAAGACTTGCGTATCTTCGCACTCATACGTCTTGGCATAGAGGAGAGTTCGCGCATTGCCGAGTTCCTGCGCTATTCGCCCAACTCGATTTACAATTATCGGGCCCGCATCAAGAGTAAAGCCGTCTGCTGTCGTGACGAATTCGAGCAGAAAGTGAAACTGATAGGAATGGTAGGCACAAAATAAATTTTTTAGACATCTAACGGGCGCGCCCGCAAATGCAAATTTTTAACATTTCGTTTTCTCAGGATTTATTTCCGTTTTAGAAAAATACGGAGTCGAAAAACGTGAAAAATCGTTCTGAGAAACGTGAAAAATTGTCCGATTTTCCAATTTTTATATACTTGATTTGCGAAAGGGTCCCTTTTGGAGTACGAAAGGAACCCTTTCGGGAGGCGAAAGGGCCCCTTTTGGAACCCAATTCGGGCACTTTTGGGGGACATTTTCGTGGTTTTTCAAGACTTTTTGAGGTTTTCGGGAATGTGCAAATCGTGTAGTGCGCTGATATACAAATATTTACGTAAAGTGTTGAAATACCGGCGTATTTCGGCCGAGCAACCGTCCCTGTCGACAATATCGCAAAAATGGGACGCAATTTTAACATTTATCCCGGAGATAGTTGCGTAT
>CAJKQX010000067.1 GCA_905202125.1 uncultured Prevotella sp. | reverse complement strand
GAACAGACAATACGATAACTAACATTTATGCCCATTGTCGGTCTAATGACCGATTTGGGATTATATAAGGTGAAAAAGGGCATTGTCGGCAAATGACAAAAGAAGAACTGATATACAAGATCACGTCCGAACTCGGGTTTGAACCCACCGCCGAGCAGTTGGCGGCTACCCGCACGTTCGTCTCGTTCGTCTCCGATCGCTCGCAGCATGCGCTTATGATAATGCGCGGGTCGGCCGGTACGGGCAAGACATCGCTTGCCGGTGCCATCGTGCGTACACTCAAACGTCTCGGACAAAAGGTGGTGCTGCTCGCTCCCACGGGGCGGGCCGCTAAGGTGTTTGCCATGAACGCCGGTCATGCGGCATTCACCATCCACAGCAAGATCTATCGTCAGAAAACGTTCGGGGGCACCTTCGGGCTCGCACCCAATATGCTCAAAGGAGCGTTCTTCATCGTGGACGAGGCATCGATGATAGCCAATAACGGTAGCGCCGACTCGGTGTTTGCCGGCGGTTGCCTGTTGGACGACCTCGTGTCGTATGTCTATGGCGGGCAGGGATGCCGCATGATGTTCATCGGCGACAAGGCCCAGCTGCCTCCGGTGGGTGAGGACGAGTCGCCGGCTCTGAGCTCCATGTTCATGAGCGGATACGGACTGTCGGTGTATGAGGCTGATATGAGCGAGGTGATGCGCCAGAACCGAGGTTCGGGCATACTCTTCAATGCCACAAGCATACGCAATAAGATTACGGCCAACGGCATCAATCATCTGCCGAAGATACATTTTGCGGGTTTTGCAGATATTGTCTGTGTGCCAGGCAACGAACTCATCGAGAGTCTTTATTCCAGTTACTCGGAAGTGGGCATGGACGAGACGATGGTGGTCACGCGTTCAAACAAACGTGCAAACATCTACAATCAGGGCATTCGCAACACGGTGCTCGGACGGGAGGATATGCTCACGTCGGGCGACATGCTGATGGTGGTGAAGAACAATTATTACTGGACGGAGAAAGAAAACCGCGTCAACGGCATCAAGGCCGACGACCGTGAGCAGACGCTCTCGTTTCTTGCCAATGGCGACAGGGCTGTCGTGCAGCGTGTGAGAAATGTGCGCGGGCTGTATGGGTTCACCTTTGCCGATCTGTGGCTGAGCCTGCCCGACTATGATAATTACGAATTGAGCGTCACCGCCGTGACCGACAGTCTCACCACGGAGGCTCCCGCGCTCAGTGCCGAGCAGAACCAACGTCTCTATGAGAGCGTCATGGAGGACTATGCAGACATACGTCCCAAGAGTGAAAGAATAAAAAAGCTGAAGGAAGATCCTTATTTCAATGCCTTGCAGATAAAGTTCTCCTACGCCGTCACCTGCCATAAGGCGCAGGGCGGACAGTGGGCGCACGTCTATTTGGATCAGGGATATATGACCGACGAGATGCTCACGCCCGACTACGTGCACTGGCTTTACACGGCCTTTACACGAGCTAAAGATCGACTATTCCTGGTCAATTGGCCCAAGACGCAGACACAGGACGCGCCTCGGGAATGATTCTTTCCGGCATGAGACGGACTACGCCGGATAAGATAGCCCTTGCGGTCTGACGGCCATTTGGGTTAAAGCACACGCAGCACATTCTGCATGTCGTGTATCTTCTTGAGGTTCTTGATGATTTCTTTCATCTCGTTGCGGTCGTGTACCCGCAAGTCTATCTGACCGTCGAAGATTCCGTCCTGACTTGAGATTGTGATTTTACGGATATTGATGCCCATCTTGTCGGATATGACGTTGGCCACATCCAGCAACATACCCTTGCGGTCGATGCCTTGAATCTGTATTGTGGCATCAAAGAATATCTGCTTGTGCATGTCCCATTTGGCATCGAGTATCCTGTTGCCGAAACTCGTCTTGAGTTTTGCCGCAATCTGGCAGTCACGTTTGTGTATCTCTATCCGATTCTCATTGTCGATGTAGCCTAAGATGTCGTCGCCCGGTATGGGGTTGCAGCATTTGGGATAAAGATATTGGCTTATCGTATCTTCGGAGATGATGACCGGTTTTTTCTTGTTGAAGCCCTTGCCTACTATGAAGAGCGCTTTCTTCTTTATCTCATCCTTGTTGTATCCGAGGAACGGCACAAACTTGCGCCATGTCAGCGTGGGTTCTTTCTTTTTGTCGAACAGTTCGTCCAGTTCTTTGTCGCCGAGAATGATGTTGCCTTGTCCCAATGCGATGAGAAGGTCGTCCGATGACTGTATCTCATGGAGCGAGCATAGCTTGTTGATGACGGTCATGTTGACCTCCATGTCATGTTTTTTGAGCCATTCGGCAAGTATCTCCTCGCCCTTCTTTTTTGTCTCGCGATTCTCGCGGCGCAGTGTGGTCTGTATTTTACCTTTGGCTTTGGCCGTAGATACGAAATTGATCCAGTTGGGTCGTACGTATTGCGATTTGGAAGTGAGGATCTCAACCTGGTCTCCGCTCTGCAGCTTATGGCTCAGAGGCACGAGCTTGTGGTTCACTTTGGCACCTATGCAGTGTGTGCCCAGGAAGGTGTGTATCTGAAAAGCGAAATCCAACACGGTGCATCCTGCGGGCATGGTCTTGATTTCGCCTTTGGGCGTGAATACGAATATCTCGCTGGCAAAGAGGTTGAGCTTTATCGTGTCGAGAAAATCCATAGCGTCCGGCTGTGGATCGTCGAGTATCTCCTTGATGGTGCTCAGCCAGTTGTTGAGCTCGCTGTCGTCGTCCACCACCACGTCGCCCTCCTTGTATTTCCAGTGTGCGGCGAAGCCCTGTTCGGCCACTTCGTCCATGCGTTTGCTTCGGATCTGCACCTCAATCCATTGTCCTTGACGTGACATGAGGGTGACGTGCAGTGCCTGATAGCCGTTGGCTTTGGGATGATTGACCCAGTCGCGCAAGCGGTCGGGGTGAGATTTGTATATCTGGTTTATCGCAACGTATATGTTGAAGCATTCGTTTATCTCTTCCTCCTGGCTCTTCGGGGTGAATATTATGCGCACGGCCAGGATGTCGTATATCTCTTCGAAGGTGACGTGCTTGTTCTGCATCTTGTTCCAAATGGAATAAGGGCTTTTCACGCGGGCCTTGAGCTGGTAACTGATTCCCATATTGTCGAGAGCCTCGCGTATGGGAGTGGTGAAGAGATTGAACAATGTTTCGCGCGAGGCCTGTGTCATGGCGAGTTTCTGTTCGATGGATGCGTACTCCTCGGGATGTTCGTATCTGAAGCTGAGGTCTTCCAGTTCGGTCTTTATCTTGTTCAGTCCGAGTCGGTTGGCCAGCGGTGCGTAGATGTAGAGAGTCTCGCCTGCAATCTTGTATTGTTTGTTGGCCGGTTGGCTTTTCAGTGTCCGCATGTTGTGCAGGCGGTCGCATATCTTGATCAGGATGACACGTATGTCGTTGCTCATGGTGAGCAGCAGCTTTTTGAAATTTTCCGCCTGGGCCGATGCCTGTTCTCCGAATATGCCGCCGGAAATCTTTGTCAGTCCGTCGACAATCTGTGCCACCTTGTCTCCGAAGATGTTTTCGATGTCCTCTACGGTGTAATCCGTGTCCTCCACCACATCGTGGAGCAGAGCCGAACAGATGCTTGTCGAGCCGAGCCCCATCTCCTCGCATGCTATCTGTGCTACCGATATGGGGTGCATGATGTATGGTTCGCCGGAGAGACGTCGGACGCCTTTGTGGGCCTGACGGGCAAAATTGAATGCCTTTGTGATTTTGTCCACCTTCTGGCGGTGACGTGATGAGACGTAAGTGTTGAGCAGATGTTGAAACGCATCGTCAATCATCTGATCTTCGGCTTTCTCTTTCTGTATATCTTTCAACTCTCTGTCGTCCATAATCTATGGTTTTTAGTGTTATTTGACTCTGATCTTCTTTCCGGCGCGTATGTTTGTACCGCTGATTCGGTTGAGCTTTTTCAGTTTGCTCACAGTGGTGTGGTTTCGTTTTGCTATATCCGAGAGAGTGTCGCCTTTTCTTATTGTCACGCTGCGACTTCTTGTTCTGGTGGATTTTCTGCTTGTCCTTGAGCTGCGGCTTCTTTTGCTTGTCGAGGTGACGGGCACGTTCTTGTTGATTTCCACTTCGCTCCGTTTGCTGAGCAGATTATCCGTATCGTAAGAATAGATTTTCTCCTGATTGTCGATGAAATTGTTTATCTGGTCGGCCGGCAGACGCAGTGCGGAAAGCTTGTTGCTGCCGTTGACGATGTTCCGACGGTATTGCGGGTTGAGCTCTTTGATTTGTTTGATATCGATATTGAGCACACTTGCTATCTGTTCGAAATGCACATCGCGGTCCACCATGATTGTGTCTGTCTTGACAGGCAGTTCGGCTCTCATCGGACAGATGTTGTGATCGCAGTAGTAGTTCATCATGTAGTTGGCTGCGATAAACGACGGAACGTATCCTCGTGTCTCTTTGGGCAGATAAGGATAGATTTGCCAATAGTCTGTCTCGCCGTTCGAACGGTGTATGGCTTTGTTGATGTTTTCCGGTCCGCAGTTGTATGCTGCGATGACAAGGTTCCAGTCGCCGAATATCTTGTACAGGTCGCTCAGGTAGTGGGCGGCGGCGTAGGACGATTTCACGGGGTCGCGTCGTTCGTCCACGAGCGAGTTTACTTCAAGTCCGTAGCGCTTGCCTGTGGTGATCATAAACTGCCACAGACCTGTCGCTCCCACACGTGACACGGCGTTGGGGTTGAGTGCCGACTCCACCACGGGCAGGTATTTCAGTTCCAACGGCAGTCCGTAGGCCTCGAGAGCCTCCTCAAATATGGGTATGTAGAAATTCTGCAGGCCCAGCATGGTGCTTACCGACTGTCGGAGTTTTATGCCGTATCTGTCGATTATCTGCTGCACGGCGTCGTTGTAGGGCATCTCTATGCGTGTGGGCAATCGTTTCAATCGTGCGATGTAAACATCCTTATCATACACCGGGTTGATGTCCTGCATGTTGCAGTCGGTGTCCTCTTTGAGATAAGTTTTGATGTTGTATTCGCTTAGCAGACTGTCAAATTCGCATGTCAGTCCGCTTGGCAGTTCGATTATTTCTTTCTCGCCTTTATCATTTGTCACCGTTATTTCCGTGTCGTCCTCGCTTTGCGCCGTGATAGTGGTGCAACATCCGAAGAGAGCTGTGATAATCAAGAGGTTTATCTTTTTCATTAATTGTAATTCCTATTTTTATTTTCTGTTTTTAGAATAATCCGTTTACGTGTGTTTGAGGTATCAGAAATTCAGGCTGCAGTTCACTCCTATCGAGTTTGATTTGAGCGGAGCCGGGGTCTTGCCTGTGCTGTTGTTTATAATTACCGGTTCCACTCTGAGGCTCAGATCCTTTGAAATGTCAAATTCGGAGAGCGACGCATCCACATACGCATCGACCACCGAGAGGGCATAGACGCCAATGAGGGCGAACACGCTGAGGTCGCGCCAGCGGCGGTAACGGTCCTTACGTTTTTTGAAAAGGTTTGAGTATCTTTCGATATTTGTCTCGTCAATCTTGTTGCCAAGATGCAAAAACTGGTTGTAGCTCTGTGTGTTGGGGTCATCGTCCATGAGATCCATGTAGGCCTGAGAGTAATCCTTGAACATCTGGTTGTTCCATCTCATGGCATAAAAACATCCCACGAATCCTCCATACACGATGGGTAGTTTCCAGTATTTGCGGTTGTATATCTGTCCGGCACCGGGCAGAACGATGGCCAGCCACAATGCCCTTTGCGGGTCGGGGCGCCATGTGCTCCAGTCTTTGCGAGCGGTCTTGGCCACGGAGTCGGTCACGAGCATGAGCTGTTTGTCCTCGACAGATGTCAACAGATGACTCGTGTTGAGCATGCTGTCCTCCATGTTGACATTCCATGAGTTGCCTTTGTCCTTGTATATTGTACCCGCTGCTTGTGCGGCCGACCGTGTGGGCAGGGCCATCATGCAGCATATCAGGCTTATACGCAATATGTACGATACAAGGATTCTCACGCTTGCTGATCTTTCATTTTATCAAAAACCGTCATGATATGTTCCAGTTCCTCCTCGTTGGAGAAAGGAATCGTGATTTTGCCTTTGCCTTTGGCCGAGCAGGTCATCTGCACTTTGGTGTTGAGGAATCGTGACAACATGTTTCTCAATGTGGTGAATTCCTCGGGCAGCTGGGCTTTGGCTGTAATCTTCTTTTTGCCGCTCTCCACGTCCTCACCGTTCTTCAGACGTTGCGCCATTTCCTCCACTTTTCTCACGGAGTAGCCATTGCGTTGCACCTCGTTGAACAGTTTGATCTGCAGTGAGGGACTGTCGATGGCCAGCAGGGCTCGGGCGTGGCCCATGTCTATTTCCTTTTTCTGCAGCGCCATCTGCACTTGTGCCGGCAGACGGAGCAGTCTGAGGTGGTTGGTGATGGCCGTGCGGCTTTTGCCCACACGTTCTGACACCTTCTCCTGAGTCATTCCCTCGGCGCTGAGCAGATGTTCATAGGCCAGGGCTATTTCGATGGCGTTGAGGTCTTCGCGCTGTATGTTCTCCACGAGAGCCATCTCCATGACGTTCTCATCCTTTATGGTGCGGATGTAGGCCGGCACGGCTGTGAGCCCAGCCAGTTGTGAGGCGCGCCAACGGCGTTCGCCCGCAATGATCTGGAACTTGTTCTCAGCCGTCTGTCTCAGGGTGATGGGTTGGATGATGCCTATCTCCTTGATGCTGTTGGCCAGTTCGCGCAGCGCCTCCTCATCGAAATCGCGACGTGGCTGGTTGGGGTTCGGTTCGATTTGTTCTATGGGCACTTCGTTGATGGTGGATGTGCCCTGAGTGCGCACACCGTTGGTGTCGATGAGCGCGTCGAGGCCCTTGCCGCGTTCTATGTCGTCGAGTCCGCGTCCGAGAACGCTTTTGCTGAATTTCTTGTGTACTGCCATTTGTCTTGAAATAGTATTGCCGTTATCCCTTGTCTTGCCATCATCAATGGCCGTATTCCGGGTTGGCGGCCACTCCGCCGTATGTGTATGTCTGTGCGGATTATTTGTTTTTGTTTATTATCTCCTTGGCGAGCGCCAGATGGTTTTTGCTTCCGGTGGAGTCGGCATCGTAGAGGATGACCGGTAGACCGTGGCTCGGGCTTTCGCTCAGTTTGACGTTTCGCTGTATGACCGTCTTGAACACGAGCTCCTGGAAATGGCGTTTCACCTCGTCGTATATCTGGTTGGCCAGTCTCAGACGGCTGTCATACATGGTCAGGAGAAATCCTTCTATCTCGAGTTTCGGATTGAGTTTGCTCTTGATGATTTTGATGGTGTTGAGCAGTTTGCTGATACCCTCGAGTGCGAAATACTCGCATTGCACGGGGATAATCACCGAGTCGGCGGCCGTGAGGGCATTTACGGTAATCAGACCCAGCGAAGGGCTGCAGTCGATGAGTATGTAGTCGTATTCATCGCGTATCGAGTTGAGCAGTTTTTTTATCACCTTCTCACGGTCGTTGAGGTTGAGCATCTCTATCTCCGCGCCCACAAGGTCGATATGGCTTGGTATGATATCCAGTCCGTTGATGTCGGTGGTGTAGATGGCATCGCGCACATCGGTGTTGTCGATGATGCACTCGTACAATGAGCAGTCCACCTCCTTGATTTCCACTCCCAGTCCGCTTGACGCGTTTGCCTGTGGGTCGGCGTCTACTACAAGTACTGTTTTCTCCAACGTTGCAAGTGATGCTGCCAGATTAATGGTTGTGGTTGTCTTGCCGACTCCGCCTTTCTGATTGGCCAATGCAATAATTTTTCCCATTTCCCTTTTTCTGCTTTAATTATACGCAACAATTATATCGGCAGGCAGAATGAATAGGCCTGTCCGATGTAAATTTATTCGGCAAAGATACATAATTTATACGAGAAACGGATGTTTTAAACCTTTTTTCGTACTTTTGCATGCAATTTTAAATATGATTTATATGACTTCAGAACGCCCGCTTATACTTATTTCTAATGATGACGGTTATCGCGCCCCCGGCATCAACCGTCTGATCGACATGATTCACGATTTGGCAGACATCCTGGTATGTGCTCCCGAGGAAGCCCGCTCGGGTTTCTCATGCGCTTTTTCGGCCGCCAATCCGTTGCGGCTCACGCTACGCAGCCGGACCGAGGGAGTTGAGATTTGGTCGTGCAACGGCACTCCTGTCGACTGTGTCAAACTGGCTCTCCACAGTCTGTGTGACAATCGGCGTCCCGATATGGTCATCGGCGGCATCAACCACGGTGACAATGCCAGCGTCAACACGCATTATAGCGGTACGATGGGCGTGGCCACCGAGGGCTGTATGAAATATATCCCGTCAGTGGCATTCTCGCTATGCGACCATCACGAGAATGCCGATTTCTCTCCGCTCAGTCCGCTCGTGCACGAGATCACGGCCCGTGTGCTGCGCGAGGGGCTGCCTTTGGGTGTGTGTCTCAATGTGAATTTCCCCAAAGCACAGTCATTCCGAGGAGTAAAGGTGTGCCGTATGGCCCGGGGGTCGTGGACCAATGAGTGTGTGGCCATGCAACATCCTCGTGGATACGAGTATTTCTGGATGATCGGCAATTATATCAACGACGAACCTGAGGCCGACGATACCGACAACTGGGCGCTCACTCACGGTTATGTGGCCATCACTCCCACGACCGTCGATGTCACTTCCTACGAGATGATGGAGCGCATGAAGAACTGGACGTTCTGATTCGCGAAACCTTGTCATTCGTGCGTGTGCGGACAATGTCTAACTGTAATACCTGAGAATTATGAAATACTACATTATAGCCGGTGAGGCCAGCGGCGACCTGCATGCCGCCCATCTGATGAAGGCGTTGCAGAGGGTTGACCCTGCTGCCGAGTTCCGCTTCTTCGGCGGCGATGAGATGTCGGCCGTGGGAGGCGAGCGTGTGCGCCACTATCGCGAACTGGCTTACATGGGTTTTGTGCCTGTGTTGTTGCATCTGCCCACCATTCTGGGCAACATGTCGATGTGCAAGCACGACATCGCCTCGTGGCATCCCGACGTGGTGATACTGGTGGATTATCCCGGGTTCAACCTCAATGTGGCCCGCTATGTCAAATCTGCCACCGGCATACCCGTGTACTATTATATCTCGCCCAAGATATGGGCGTGGAAGGAATGGCGCATCAAGAGTATCAAGCGCGATGTCGACGAGATGTTCTCCATCCTGCCTTTTGAGGTGCCTTTCTATGAGGACAAGCATCATTATCCCATACATTACGTGGGCAATCCCACTAATGACGAGGTCAATCAGTTTAAAGCCATTTACCGTCAGAGCAAGTACGAGTTCTGCCGGCGCAACAATCTGTCATCCAAACCTATTATTGCCCTCCTGCCGGGGAGCCGCCGTCAGGAGATCAAGGACAACCTGCCTGCCATGATTGCTGCCGCACGTCGTTTCCCTGATTATCAGGTTGTCGTGGCCTGCTCGCCGGGTCTGACTGCCGATGTGTATTATCCCTATGCGCAGAAGGATGTCTCTTTCATCACGTCCGAGACTTACCCCTTGCTCACTCATGCCTCCGCCGCGCTCGTGACCAGTGGCACGGCCACCCTTGAGGCTGCTCTGATAGGGGTGCCGCAGGTGGTGTGCTATGAGACGCCGCTGCCACGGTTGATTGCTTTTTTGCGCCGCCGCTTGCTCAAGGTGCGCTACATCTCGCTCGTCAATCTCATCGCCGACGCCACTGTGGTCACCGAACTTGTGGCCGACACGTTCAGCGAGGACAATATCGCCGCCGAGCTCTCGGCCATCCTTCTCGATGCCGATAAGCACGACGCCATGCTCCGCGGCTATGACGAGGTGCGCCGACGGTTGGGCGACAAGGTCGCTCCGGAGTGTGCGGCGGGCATCATCCACGACCTGCTGAGCCGCAGGACATGATTTTCCGAACAAGAAGGCGTGACAGGAAAAAGCCCGAAATTCCCACGGCCGACATATTGATGTCGTCACCGTTGGAATTTCGGGCTTTTGTATTGTCGGTCTAATGACCGATTTGGGTTTATCCTTTCAAAACATATTCAGCGTGTACATATACACTACCACGGCCGGAATGGCCATGAGCGATGAGTCGAATCGGTCGAGCATGCCGCCGTGTCCGGGCAGCAGGTTGCCGCTGTCCTTGATGCCCAATGTGCGTTTGAATAGCGACTCCACGAGGTCGCCCCACGTACCGGCGAATACCACCACCAGTCCGAGACCGGCCCATTGGGCTATCGTCAGGCCCGAAGTGTGGCTCGGAGTGATGATGTCGCAGTTGTTCTCAATGTATCCTATGAGGCATGCCACGGCCACCACGAGCAGTCCGCCGCCTATGCTTCCCTCCCACGTCTTGCCCGGACTGATGCGCGGGAAGAGCTTGTGCTTGCCCAGCAACGAACCGCTGCAGTAGGCTCCCGTGTCGTTGGTCCAAAGACAGATGAACACGCTGAAGGGCAGTATGCTGCCAAACACTATCTCGCCATTCATCTCCCTGAATGCCAATACGTTGATTGAAGCCAGAGGCAGGGCGATGTACATCTGCGAGAGCATGGTGTACGCCCAGTCGTTTATCGGGTTTTTGCTGTTGGTGTACAGTTCGCTGATGAACAGATAGATGGTGGTGAGCAGATAGGGTATGAACACCGCCGCCGGGGTGATGTTGCTGCAAAATCCGGCCACGGCAAAGAAGAGATACACTCCGGCCGCCGTAGAGATGAACCGGTTGACGTTCACGTCGTCTTTGGCATTTATCAGTCCGGTATACTCCCACACCGTGAGGCCCGTGATGAGGGCGAAGATCGTTATCATGCCTTCGGGTGTCATGAAGCACACTGTCATAATGGCCACGAACAGCACTCCCGTGATGGAGCGCGTGATCAGGTTTTTCAGTTTATTGCTCATTTTCGTTCTTTTTGTCCGATGAGGTTTCGATGCCTCCATCGTCGGTTGTTTCCTGTTGGTCGTTCTGTTCCTGAGCGTTGTCGTGCTCGGCCTGTGCGGCCTTCACAATGTCGGGCATGTTCTCGAGAGCGAGATTGTCATCGGCCATAATCTCCTGCGAACGGCTGGCCCACGGACGCTTGCCGAATATCTTCTCCACATCCTCGGCGAATATCACTTCGCGCGACATGAGCAGCTCGGCCAGTTGTCTGTGGCCCTCCTTGTGCTCCTGCAGTATCTCTTTAGCGCGTTTGTACTGACTGTTGATCATCGCCAATACCTCCTCATCGATTATCTTCGCTGTGGTCTCCGAGTAGGGACGCTGGAACTGATATTCCTGATTGTTGTAATAGTTGATGTTGGGCAGTTTGTCGCTCATGCCGGCGTAGGCCACCATTCCGTACGAACTTCTTGTGGCACGCTCGAGGTCGTTCATCGCGCCCGTGGATATATGTCCGGTGCAGAGTTCCTCGGCTGCGCGTCCGCCTAATAGTGCGCACATCTCGTCGAGCATCTGCTCTTTGGTGGTGATCTGTCGTTCCTCGGGCAGATACCATGCTGCGCCGAGCGCTCTTCCGCGTGGCACGATGCTCACCTTGACCAGCGGGTTGGCGTGTTCGCAGAACCACGACACGGTGGCATGACCGGCCTCGTGCAGCGCGATGGTGCGTTTCTCGTCATTGGTCATTATCTTTGTCTTCTTCTCCAGACCGCCGATAATGCGGTCCACGGCGTCCAGAAAGTCCTGTTTGCCCACGTTGTTGTTGTTGTGGCGAGCAGCTATGAGTGCCGCCTCGTTGCACACGTTGGCTATGTCGGCTCCCGAGAATCCCGGGGTCTGGCGTGCCAGAAAATCGATATCCACCGTCTCATCGGTCTTCACCGGGCGTAGATGCACCTGGAATATCTCCTTGCGCTCGTTGAGGTCGGGCAGGTCGACATGTATCTGACGGTCAAATCGTCCGGCGCGCAGCAGTGCCTGGTCCAGCATGTCGGCACGGTTGGTGGCCGCAAGGATTATCACACCGCTGTTGGTACCGAATCCGTCCATCTCGATGAGCAAGGCGTTGAGCGTGTTCTCGCGTTCGTCGTTGCCGCCCATTGCCGGGTTCTTGCTTCGTGCACGACCCACGGCGTCTATCTCGTCGATGAATATGATGCACGGCGATTTCTCTTTGGCCTGACGGAACAGGTCGCGCACACGGCTCGCACCCACACCCACAAACATCTCTACAAAGTCCGATCCGCTCATCGAGAAGAACGGCACACCGGCCTCGCCGGCCACTGCTTTGGCCAGAAGTGTCTTTCCCGTGCCGGGAGGACCTACAAGGAGTGCTCCCTTAGGTATCTTGCCTCCTAATTCGGTGTATTTCTGCGGATGCTTCAAGAACTCCACTATCTCCTGCACCTCCTGCTTGGCGCCGGCCTGTCCGGCCACGTCCTTGAAGGTGACGTTGAGCATATCGCCCTTCTCATACATACGGGCCCTGCTCTTGCCCACGTTGAATACGCCGCCTCCGGAGTTGCCGCCGCCCATGCGACGCATGAAAAACATCCATATCAACATGAAAATCAGTATCGGACCTACGAAATTTAATAGCAGCGACGTGAACCAGTCGCTCTTGTTGTTCTCGTAGCTGAAATCCACTATCTTGCCCTTCTCCTGAGCCTGAGTGAGGTATTTCTCGAGCTCGTCCACCGACCCGAACTCCACGTTCACCGTAGGGTCTTTGCCCGTCTCCTTTGCGTTCTTCTTGAAGACGTCGCGTATGTATTTGGGTTTGACGTGCGCTTTGGCCACGCATTCGTCCTTGTTGATTATCACACTGTTGACATATCCCTTGTTCACATACTCCTTAAACTTGGTGTATGTGGCCTCTTGATTGACGGAACTGCCGCTGCCCAATGCGTTGCCTCCGCCCGTGACGAAGAGTATGGCCAGCGATATCAGTATCACCGTGTACAGCCAGTTCATGTTGAACCGGGGCATCTTGGGTTGGTTGTTATCGTTCTGTTGATTGTTGTTTGTGTCCATTATGGAATATAATATATGTATTCTTACTTATGAGACTTACATCCTCGGTCAGTCGATATCGGGAATATCGGTCTGCTGCGCGTCCTGCCACAGATTCTCAAGATTGTAATAATCGCGCGTCTCGGGCAGGAAGATGTGTACCATCACGTCCACATAGTCCATGGCGACCCATTGGTTCGAGCCCACGCCGATCACCTTGACGGGTTTCTCCTTCAATGTCTCCCTCACGGTGTCTTCCACTGATGTCGCTATCGCCTCTACCTGTGAGGGCGATCCGCCCTGACATATCACGAAATAGTTGGTGACTGCCCCGTCGATGTTTTTCAGGTCCAATATAGTGATGCTTTTTCCTTTTTTCTCCTGAATGCCTTTTGTTATTGAGTTAACCAAATTGTTGACTGTTTCCATTTCGATGTTTTGTTTGTTGTTGTGATAGTTTACGGATGGTTCGTTCTTTATTTTATTATAAATACAAAGTATTATGCGCAAAGTTACACCTAATAATCTGAAAAATACGAAAAACACTTGTTTATTTGATTTTTTTTAGAAAAAAGTTACCAAAAATATTTGCAGTTAAAAATTTTTATGTACCTTTGCATCGCAATACGAAAGGTTGCATTCTTATTGGGATATGGTGTAATGGTAACACTACAGATTCTGGTCCTGTCATTCTTGGTTCGAGTCCGAGTATCCCAACAAAAGAATTAAGAAATGTGTTTCTCAAGGTTTGGGAGACACATTTTTTTTGTTTCCATCCGACATTTGACGTGACAAACTGAAAAATCAATCCATATCAAAATCCCTTGCTGCTACAAGAAATGAATAATGGAAAGGTGTATAATTATGCAAAACGAAATGCATATTTATACACTTTATTTCTTCCAAACTCTCTGAGAATCGCATCATTTCGG
>CAJKQX010000066.1 GCA_905202125.1 uncultured Prevotella sp. | reverse complement strand
CGTGGGCCTGTTGCGGCCGCAACAGGCCCACGGCCCTACACCGAAGTACATTGTGCGAAATGGTCATAATTGAATTGTTAAAGCGAAAACCCGAATTGTTAGCAATGCTTACAAACGGGCATTGTCGGCACGACTATTGCTGTATATACATTGACGGTAGGGCGCGGACATAATCGAATCTCTGGTGCAGATATATAAAATATGTGTCATGACGGACGAAAATCAAAAATTATTTGTAAGTTTGCAGAAAATAACATGTGTCCGCGGCCGAAAAGATATATACGACCCGTGACACCGTCCGGAACGGACAACACCAAGACAAATAAACAAAACAAAACAAAGAAGAAATATGGATATTACCCAACGATTTTTAAACTACACCCGGTTTGACACACAGTCGAGCGAGGAGTCGATGACCGTGCCGAGCACGTCCAAGCAACTCCTGTTTGCCGAATATCTGAAAAAGGAACTCGAGGAAGAGGGGCTGAGCGATGTGGAAATGGACGACAAGGGCTACATATACGCCACACTGAAATCCAACACCAAGAAGAAAGCGCCGACAATAGGCTTCATATCCCACTACGACACAAGCCCCGACAGCAGCGGTGCGGACATCAGACCGCGCATAGTGAGAGCCTATGACGGTGGCGACATCATCCTCTCGGAGGGCATAGTGTCTTCGCCCACTAAATTTCCCGAGCTCAAGAGCCATATCGGTGAGGACCTCATCGTCACCGACGGACACACGCTGCTCGGTGCCGACGACAAGGCCGGAATTGCCGAGATAGTGCAGGCCATGTGCTGGCTGCGCGACCACGACGAGGTGAAACACGGCGACATACGCATAGCCTTCAATCCCGACGAGGAGATAGGCATGGGCGCCCACCATTTCGATGTGGAGAAATTCGGATGTGAATGGGCCTACACCATGGACGGCGGCGACCTGGGCAATCTGGAGTATGAGAACTTCAACGCGGCCGGTGCCAAAGTGCACATCAAAGGAGTGAGCGTACATCCGGGTTACGCCAAAGGCAAAATGATAAACGCCAATGTACTGGCCACGGAGTTTGCAGCCATGCTCCCGGCCGACGAACGACCGGAGACAACCGAGGGCTACGAGGGATTCTACCATCTGACAGGCATACAGGCCTCAACGGAGAAGGCCACCATCTCATACATCATACGCGACCACGACCGCGAGCGATTCGAACATCGCAAGGATGTCATCAGAGAATGCGCCGCGTGCATGAACGAGAAATACGGCAAGGGCACCGTCGTGGTGGATGTGAACGACCAGTACTACAACATGAAAGAGAAGATAGACCCCAACATGCACGTCATAGACATCGTGCTCAAAGCCATGCAGGACTGCGGCGTATGTCCCAAGGTGGAGCCCATACGCGGCGGCACCGACGGCGCACAACTGTCGTTCAAGGGTCTGCCCTGCCCCAACATATTCGCAGGTGGCGTGAACTTTCACGGTCCGTACGAGTTTGTGAGCATACAGGTGATGGAAAAAGCCATGCAGGTGATCATCAAGATCTGTGAGCACACTGCCCACTACCACGACTGACATACGAACTGACGGCAAACGCCGGAGGACACGTACATTCATCCGAATACATCAATCACACGGGCAGAACACATTGAAAACATCAATCATTGTTCTGCCCGATTTCTTTTAAACAAATATTTCCATGTCTGAACTCCCGATATTCATCAACGACCTTGCACTCATACTGATAGTGGCCGGAGTGGTCACACTGCTGTTCAAGAAGCTCAAACAACCGCTCGTCCTGGGATATATCGTGGCCGGATTCATCGTCGGACCACACATGCCCTACACGGCCTCGGTGATAGACAACACCAACATACGCATGTGGGCGGACATCGGCGTTATGTTCCTGATGTTCTCTCTCGGACTCGATTTCTCGTTCAAGAAAATCATAAAGATGGGAATGTCGCCCGTGATAACCACCTGCACCATCATCTTCTGCATGATGACGCTGGGCATCATCACCGGTCATGCTTTCGGCTGGGGGCGCATGGACAGCATCTTTCTCGGAGGTATGCTGGCCATGAGTTCGACTACCATCATCTACAAGGCCTTCAACGACATGGGGCTGCGGCAACAACAGTTTGCCGGGGCGGTGATGAGTGTGCTCATACTCGAGGATGTGTTGGCCATCGTGATGATGATCATGCTGTCCGCCTTGTCGGGCGGCGGGCTGGACGGAAGCACAATGATAGGCAGCGTATTGAAGATAGTGTTCTTCCTGGTGCTGTGGTTTGTGGTAGGCATCTTTGCCGTGCCGCTGTTTCTGCGACACATCCGCCGGTTGGTCAACGATGAGACACTGCTCATCGTGTCGCTCGGTCTGTGCTGCATGATGGCCGTGCTGTCTACCAAAGTGGGATTCAGCAGTGCCTTCGGAGCATTCGTCATGGGTTCCATATTGTCCGAGACCATCGAGTCAAAGAAGATTGAACGGTTGGTGACACCGGTGAGAGACTTGTTCGGAGCGATATTTTTCGTGTCTGTCGGCATGCTCGTCGACCCGAATATCCTTGTAGAGTACGCCCTGCCGATAGTGGTGCTCGTGGTGGTGATACTGTGCGGTCAGGCGTTGTTCGGCACCGCCGGATTCATGCTCGGAGGCCAGTCGCTCAAGTCGGCCATGCGCTGCGGATTCTCGATGGCGCAGATAGGTGAGTTCTCGTTCATCATAGCCTCGCTGGGACTGTCGCTCGGCGTGACGGGCCAATTTCTCTATCCGGTGGTGGTGGCGGTATCGGCCATCACGACGTTTCTCACGCCTTACATGATACGTCTGTCCGGCCCATGCTACACCTACACCGAACGCCATCTGCCCAAACCATGGATCAACACTCTCAACAACATCACTCTGAGCACCGAGCATACACCTCAGAGCAAATGGAAGAGACTCATCACACAGATGGTCGTCAACACCGTGGTCTACTCCATACTCTCCATCGGGTCCATCATACTGATGTTCACATTCTTTCTGCCGTTCATCCGTCATATCATGCCGGGCATGCACTGGTGGGCCAACGGCATCTGCGCCGCCATCACCATCGTCCTCATAGCACCCTTTCTGAGGGCTATCGTCATGAAAAAAAACCATAGCGAGGATTTCAAGGCCTTGTGGCAGGAGAGCAAGATGAACCGTCTGCCGCTCATCTTCAGCATCCTCGTGAGGCTGGTCATCGCCATCTCGTTCATCTTCTATATCTGCAACTATCTGTCACGGTTCACCAACGCCCTGATCATAAGCATCGCCACGGCCATCGTGCTGCTCATGGTCATCTCGCGATCGCTGAAGAAACGAAGTATCAAGATGGAGAAGATGTTTGTCAACAACCTGCGTTCGCGCGAGATAGAGGCGCAGGTGCTCGGACTGAGAAAGCCACTGTACGAGGGTCGTCTGCTCGACCGCGACGTGCACATCAGCGATTTCGAGATACCCACCGACTCGGCGTGGACGGGCAAGACGTTGGAAGAACTCCGACTGAGCAACCGTTTCCGTGTATACGTGAGCAGCATCCTGCGCGGCCACCGGCGCATCAATATCCCCGGAGGCGGCGACCAACTGTATCCGGGAGACAAGATTCAGGTGATAGGCAGCGACGAACAGCTGTCGGCATTCAACAATGCCGTGGAGAACGACCTGCTCAAAGAGGACCCCGACATCGAGAAACGCGAGATGTTCCTGAGACAATTCATGATCAAGGAAAACAGCATCCTCACGGGCAAAACGATGAAGGAGACAGGCATACGCGATAAGTACAACTGCATGGTGGTGGGACTGGAGGAAGGCAAGAAGAACCTTTCGGCCGTGCGACCATCCTACAAGTTCCGTCCGGGAGACATCGTATGGATAGTAGGTGAGGAGCCTGACCTGAGACGGCTCGGCGCGGACAACGGGTAGGAACAGTGACTATCCCATGACTACATGGCTGACCGTCCTCATTCATAAGAACAAAACAAAGCAAAATCCCCGGAAATCCAAATCGGAATTTTCGGGGATTTCAGTATATGGATGCATCTGTACACCGGTCGGGCATCGATTGTCAGTGTCGGCGGAAACAACCTTTTTAGGGCCTCATCAATACCACTGCACCGAGTTGCTGTATCCGCTGCGCTTGTCGTATTTGAGCGCATCGGTGAGCGTCGCGGCGTTGCAGCGGAACGTGAAATTGTAGCTCGTATACGGAGCGAGCACCACCGAACAAGTCATATTGAAACAGTGCAGGTCGCGTTGCAATGATGCCGTGGTCATGGATATGTCGTGACGTTCAAAATCATAACCGCTCGAGAAACTGATGTTCCATCCGTCGCTGATACGCACATTGCCGCTCACGTTGAGATTCTGGGAGAACTTATAGGGGTAGCGCATCGACTTGGTGTTGAACTTTCCGCTCGTGTTCTCGCGCATGGTGATACCATATCCGAACGTGAGCGACCACGGCATGGAGAATCGCATGTATCCGTCGGCATCTGTCTCGGCCTTCGAGGCGTTTTTCTTCTTACGTGCGCCGCGCTGACCTTCAATCATGTCATCGTCCACATTGCTCTCGATGTCGGTGTCGATACCCTCTTTGTCCTTATCGTCCTCGTCGTCATCCTCATCCTTTCCACCACCAAACCATTTCTTCAGTTTCTCCGGTGTGAGAGTGAAGGAGATGTTCTGCGATGTGCCCTGAAATCGTCCGAACCGGCCCCTGCCCCACTCGGTGTGTGTGCCGACGTACGGCCGACCGTTCTTGTCGAGCTCGTAAGCATAGGTGGCGAACACTGCCGCCATGTTGAACGTGTAGCTTTTCCACCACTTCAACCTGATACGCATGGACAGGTCACTCAACGGGCGCTCCTTAGCCGCCATGTTGTAACTCATGCTCATGCCCAGTTCGTCGATGATACTGATTTTCTTTATACCGGTGGTGTCTTTGTCCGACTTGATCTTCATCTCTATATTGTTGGACAAATCAAACGTGAAACTGCCGGTCCTGCCCCTGCCCGGCACTCCGTAAAGGCCGTTGCTGTATGGCGAATACTCCACGAGCGACACATTGCCATCGGCGTCTGTGCGCTGGTAGGTGTCCCAATATCCATAGCGGGCCGAACCGAAATCGGGGGCGTAACTGAAGCTGACGGACGGAGTGATGACGTGGCGTATGGCCTGTATCTTGTCTCCGAATATCTTGCGGCTGGGTATCCAGAATCCGTAAAGCTTGGTGGACATGCTCATGCTGAGGCTCCAATTGTAGATATTGTGGAATCCGTATGTGGTATCACAAAGTTCAACCTGATTCTTCTCATCCCACGAACGGGTGATCTTGTTGGTGTACATCCTGTCGGTGAAATGTATCGACGGTGTGACGTTGATGTACTTGAACAGATTGAAATTGCCGTTGATCGGTATGTCATGACTGAACCCGTTGCGCCACTCCTTTATAAGGTTGGCCTTCATTATATGGTCCTCCGTGGTGTTGATCGAGTTGGAAAGATGACCCGTGTAGCTCAACGAAATCTTCTCATACCACCGTTCCTTGCCCACGGCATGCTTGCGCTTGAAGGGATAAAAACGGCTTAAAGAGATATTGAGATCGGGCAGTGTCATGGCGATGGTGGAGTCGACCATGTTCTGCGAGAGGTTGGCCGTGGAGCTGAGTGACAGTCCGATGCTTGAGAAAGTGGTGCTCCAACTCACCGACGACGTACGTGTCGACTGTGTGAGGGTCTGAGGATTGTAGAGACTGTTGAGATTGTTGCGCTCATAACTCGATGTGGCGAAATTGACACTTGCCGATAGCGAACTGAACGGACTGGCCTTTGAGTCCTGCCGATGGCTCCATTGTATTTTGAAACTTTCCTGACGTCCGTAGTCGGGCATGCCCTTGTCGCCACGCTTGGTGTCCTGATAGCTGAAATAGAAACTACCCGAGTGCTTGTATCGTTTCTTGTAGTTGCTGGCCACAGACACGCCCCACGAGCCTTTGGTATATACCTCGCCGAGCAATTTCAGGTCCCATTTGTCGCTGGCGGCAAAGTAATATCCACCATCGCGAAGATAAAAACCACGGTCGCTCTCGTCACCATACGAGGGCATTATCAGACCGCTCGAATAACTCTTGGTGAAAGGAAAGAAACCGTAGGGAATGGCCAATGGCAGCGGTACATCGGCCACTACGAGATATGCCGGACCGAAGGTGACGTCCTTGCCGGGACGCACCTTCGCGCGCGAAAGGGCTATATAGAAATCCGGATGAGCCGCATCACAGGTGGTGTAGCGACCGTGCTGAAGGTAGATATCGCCGTTGTCGTTGCGTTTGGATATCTCGCTTTGCAGGAAACCCTCCTGCTGCTTGGTAGCCACATGGCTTATGAGACCCTTCTTGGTCTTGAAATTGAAAGCCATCGTGTCGCTCTCATATTCGTCCGAACCCATCTTGAACACGGGTGTGCCGAGGAGCCTCATGCCCGTGGTATCGGTCGTATCACGCACTCCCGTGGCATGAACGATGCTGCTGTCAAGATTCATGTATATCTTCTCACTGGCAAGATCCATGTTCTCGTATTGCACCGTGGACTGTCCGTAGAGATGCGCCGCGCGCGATTTGGCATCGTACACCAACGAGTCGCTGGCCGTATACGCCACCGGCGAATTGATGCCGCTGGAGCGCTGACGGTTGATGGAGTCAAGACGGATAGAATCGTCTATGGCCTTATTATAATGATAGATAGCGAGCTGCAGCGAGTCCATCTGTGTCGTATCGACGGCCATGTGCAGCGTGTCTGCGGCCTTACCGACCGCTGACAACGCCTTGAAGCTATCGCCGCCGGCTATCGTGTCTGTATCGGAAAAACGGTTCTTATGTCCCTGAACAAAAGGCATATCGGTGCCTGCCATCACAAATATGAAAGCAAAAAACATCAGGGCTATAATCGATTTTGTCCTCATTTAAATTGCAAAATTACTTAATAAATGCATGAATGGCGAGTGATTTCGTAATTTTAACGTTATTCAAACATTTCCATCCATGCACGAAAGCGTTCCAGGCCGGCCTCTCCAAACTTGGCAAGGCTGCGCAACGCCTGTTCGACGGTCTTCTCTTCGTCGGGTCGGGACTTGGAGAAGAACTTGTCGGCGTAGCATATCACCTGCTCTTCCGGTGTCTCCGGCATGAGGTCGCGGGGCGGCAACGGTAGCGACCGACCGATGATCTCATCGCGCGAGAGGCCTGCTCCGGTATGTCTCTCACACACCCGTGCATGTCGCGCAAAGCCTTCGGCGCGAAGCATTTCGGCTCCTATCACGCCATGCCGGATATACGGCTCATTGCCGAAACACTCTATTCCGGGCGCGTCACAACGCACGATGCCGATGTCGTGGAGCATTGCCGCCTCGGTGATAAAGTCCCGATCGAGGTGCAGCTCGGGGTGTAAAGAAACAATCTGTAACGCGCGTTGCGTTACAGATTGACTATGTTTCAAAAGTAATCTCCTCAGAGCGTTGTCCTCGGGATAATACTTATCAAAGACCTTTTGCCAGTCCATGCGGTTTATTCGTGTTCACGCTCGATGTAAGCGATGACGTTGCCTTTCTGCACTTTGGATCCTTGCTTGGCACCGATCTCCACGAGTTTGCCACCCATAGCGGCCTTCACCTCCACAAATTCGCCCCACGGAGCCTGAACGTAGCAGAACGTATCGCCCTCCTTGTATTCCTTACCGATGTACGGCTCGACTGAAGGAGCGCACTCGCCTTCGCCGTTGAACTCCCAGAACACCTGTCCTTTGACGGGAGCAACGATCTCGTCGGCCTTCGCATGTTTGAATGCCGACAACTGCTCGGGAGTTAGCTTGCTGCCCAGTTTGGCGTCTTTGGCTTTCTGCAGGTCGGCCAGGAAATTCTTCTTGGCCTGTCCGCTCTTGTAGTTGCGATACTGCTCGGGGTGCATGGCAAGTTCGAAGAGTTCCTCGTTATCCTTACCGTAGTCCCATCCGTTCTCGTCCATCTCTTTCTTGAACTCGTCAAGATTGTTGGGAATGAGAGTGTGCGGGTCGGCATCTGTGAATTCGCGTCCCTGCTTCTCGGCGAGTGCCACGAGTTCCGGATCGATTGTTCCGGGGATCTTTCCACTCTTGCCTAAGATCATGCCCCACATTGAATCGTCCATCATGACAAATCGTCCCTTGCCCTGTTCGAGCGTGAGGAGGTTCATCAAAGCGATGTTCTTGACATACTGAGAGAACGGTGTCACGAGTGGTGGATAGCCCACGCGTGGCCATACATAAGCCACCTCGTCAAACAGTTTGACGAGCATGTCGTCCATAGAGAGTTCCTCCTCGCCCTTCTTCTTGCGTATGTTGTTGATGGTGTTGCGTATTCCGCCGAGGTCGGCCATCATACTTCCCATCATACCGCCGGGCAATCCGCATCCGAGAAGCAGTGAAGACATCACCTTGTTCTGCGGATTGATGAAATATCCGAGCCACTCGTCGATGAACTCCTGAGTGAGCGAACGGGCCTTCATATAGGCGTTCATATTGATTTCAGGCACATCGAAGCCCTCGTTCTTGAGCATGCTCTGCACCGAGATGATGTCCGGATGCACCTTTCCCCATGACAGTGGTTCCATGGCGGTGTCGATGATGTCGGCGCCGTTGTTGCACACTTCGAGAATAGAGGCCATCGAGAGTCCGGGACCGGAGTGGCCGTGATACTCGATGATGATGTCGGGATACTTGGTCTTGATGGCTTTGGTGAGCTTGCCGAGCATTGCCGGCTGACCGATGCCTGCCATATCCTTGAGGCAGATTTCTTTTGCTCCGGCAGCTATCACCTGGTCGGCTATGCCGCAATAATATTCCACGGTGTGCACGGGAGAGGTCGTGATACAGAGTGTGGCCTGCGGAGTCATGCCGGCCTCAGCTGCCCACTTGATGCTGGGAATGATGTTGCGCACATCGTTCAGACCACAGAAGATGCGGGGGATATCCACACCCTGGGCATGTTTCACCTGATACATCAGGCGGCGAACGTCATCGGGCACGGGATACATGCGCAACGCATTGAGTCCGCGGTCGAGCATGTGAGTCTTGATTCCTACCTCGTTGAAGGGTTTGCAGAAGGCGCGAACGGCATCGTTAGGATTCTCGCCGGCCAAAAGGTTGACCTGTTCGAACGCTCCACCGTTGGTCTCGACGCGCGAGAAACAACCCATCTCGATTATTACTGGAGCTATGCGCTCCAACTGGTCTTTGCGCGGCTGGAATTTGCCTGACGACTGCCACATGTCTCGATATAAGAGACTGAACTGGATTTTCTTTTTCATATATAATTTCGTTTTTTTCTTGCTGATATACCTTTCAGATTTGCAAAAGTAGGCAAAATATTTCAAAGTACAGACGATATGAAACTTTTTTAGCAACTTTTACTTTATACTAAGCATGGCGGCCGGTTGCAAATGCCGTTCACGAAGGTCCCGACGATGTTTTCCTGCGGGTCAGCCCATGTCGTGATTCATCATGCGGTGCTCGGCCATGCGCTCGTATTTTGTTCCCGGCCTGCCGTAGTTGGCATAGGGATGTATGCTTATGCCGCCGCGGGGGGTGAACAGTCCGGTGACCTCGATGTATCGGGGCTGCATCAGGGCGATGAGATCCTTCATGATGATATTGACGCAGTCCTCATGAAAATCGCCGTGATTGCGAAAACTGAACAGATATAGCTTGAGGCTCTTGCTTTCCACCATCTTCACATCGGGGATGTAGGAGATGCGTATCTCGGCAAAGTCGGGCTGTCCGGTGATGGGACACAGAGATGTGAACTCGGGACAATTGAACTTCACCCAATAGTCGTTGTCCTGATGTTTGTTGACGAATGTCTCGAGCACGGCGGGATTGTAGTCGGCCGAGTATTTTGTCGTGGTGCCGAGGGCGCGCAGTCCCTCGTCTTTTCTATTATCGTTGTTGTTCATATATTGAATATTTTCCAGATGCTGTAATTGACGTTCCGGTCGTAAGTGTCGGTGGCTTCCATCTCTTTGGTCTTGCGCACCACCCTTATCGTAAGGGGCAGAACAAGGATTTCGTAGAGCGTCTTGAGTATCACCTGCGATATTATCAGCGACGGCATCTCACCGAGAGGCACCACGCCCGAGAGTGCCAATGGGAAGAAAATGAGCGAGTCGGCCGTTTCGCCGAACACCGTACTTACCACGGCACGTGCCGAGAAATGGCGTCCGCCGGATGCCACCTTCATCCTGCTCATGACGTAGGCATTGATGAACGAGCCCGCGATGAACGCCACGAACGATGCCAACGCTATGCGCGGAGCCAGTCCGAACACGGCATGAAAGCCGGCCTCGTTGTCCCAATAAGGTGCTCCCGGGATGGCATCGGCCAATGCTCCGAACATCACGAAGATAAAGTTCATCAGAAAGCCTATCCATATCAGTAGCCGGGCTTTGGCATATCCCCACACCTCACACACACAGTCGTTGATGATATATGACACGGGAAAGACGAGCAGTCCGCCTGTGATGTTGAGCGGACCAAACGTCATCTGCTTTGTCTCGAGCACGTTTGCCGTAATCAGACAAACGCAAAAGAGTATGCTGAAAAGCATAAAGAGCACACTCACCGAATAGTTTCGACGATGATTCATTTCTTGTTTTTTAAGAGGTTAAGCAAGCACTCTGTCATTAAATTTGCGCAAAGTTACTCATTTTCGGTCAAAAACAAGATACGAACCAAATATTTTGATTACATTTGCCCAAACTTTTATCGTTGACTGACGATAAAATCCAATAAGGCAGATATATTTGTCCGGCGGACCGGAATTATCAGACACATAACAAACAACAAATAAAAACAATAAGAAAATGAGACGTATTATAGCATCAGCATCGCTCGTTCTCGCTGCCCTCGCATGCCAGGCACAGGACGCCAACAGCAAGATGACCTACGACATCAAGGGTACTTGCCCGTCGGAGGTGAAGAAAGTGTACATCAAGAACCCCGCGAAAAGCATTGAGGCTATCGACAGTGCGGAAGTGAAGAACGGCAGATTCACCATCAAGGGCGAAAGCGACAAAGACGCTTTCCTTGCCATCATGACAGACAATACGGTATTTTTCATCAACGACGGCCAACCCATCACGGTTGACACGGAGACCATGAGCATGAAAGGTTCACCTCTTAACATGAAGCTCATAGGCTACGAGAAAGCCAACGAAGAACTGAGCAAGGAGATGTCACCGTACATCAAGAAGTACAACGAGGCCGTGAAAGACAACAAGGACCAGGAGAACATGCGGGCCGCATACAACCAACTGATGAAAGACATCGAGCCTGTCCAAAACAAGATGGAGCAACTGGCATTGAGCATAATCAGGGAGAACACGGACAATATCATACCGGCTTTGTATATCGACCGTGTGTTTTACAGCTGCGAATACGACGAACTCAAAGAGTTGTTCAACCCCCAATTCGCATACGTGCAACACCCGATGGCAGCCAAAGCCAAAGCCCAATACGACAATCTGACAAAAAAGATGGCAGTCATAGGCACCCAATTCAAGGATCTGGAGATGAACGACACCGAGGGCAAACCTCACAAACTGAGCGAATATTGCGGCAAAGGCAACTATGTGCTCATCGATTTCTGGGCCAGCTGGTGTGGTCCGTGCCGTGGCGAGATGCCCAATGTGAAGGCCAACTATGAGAAATATCACTCCAAAGGATTTGAGATTGTGGGTCTGTCGTTCGACAACACCGAAGCCGCATGGAAGAAAGGCATAGAGGACTTAGGCATGAAATGGATCAACCTGTCCGACCTCAAGGGATGGAAATCGGCTGCCTCCGATCTCTACAACATCAAGTCGATACCGTCGAGCCTGCTCGTCGATCCGGAGGGCAAAGTGGTAGGCATGGACCTCCGCGGCGACAAACTGGGCGAAAAACTCAAGGAGATCTACGGATTCTAATGACGCATAGCGGGATATCGAAAGGTGCATACTGCACACAGACAGCATAAAAAAAGGAAAAGGCGAGGACCATCAAGGTCTTCGTCTTTTCGCTTTTTAATAATTTTTTTATGTGTCTTTTATAATTAATATTATTGTTGCGAGATGTCGTATCTGCTGTTACTCCACTGATATCTGTCTGGTCACGGTGTGCTCTTGCTTGCAGATCTTTGGCAGTTCGATGGTGAGTACGCCGTCGGCCACACTGGCTTTGATCTTCTCCTTGTCCACATCGTCGGGCAGTACGAGTGTCTGCTCGAAATGCGAATAGGCAAACTCGCGACGCAGATAATGATATCTCTTATCGTTCTCGGTCTTCTCGCGCTTGTTCTCCATCTTGATGGTGAGGTCGCCCTCGTTGTTGATGTGAACCTCAAAGTCTTCCTTGCGCATACCCGGAGCGGCAATCTCGACTACATACTGTTTATCAATCTCCTTGACATTCAATGCCGGAGCGGTGGCATTGGTCTTGGGCATGTTGACAAACAAATCGTTGAACACATCGGGTATCCATGAATTTCTATAAACCGGTAACATAATTTTTTCCTCCTTATTTTATGTTGTTATTACTCTGTTTCGGGCCTCTTAAGATTGAGGCTTACACCTTTGTATTCACAACAAACGTGCCATAAGGAAAAAGACAGACAAAATGTCTGTACAGGAAGACATTTTGTCACACAATAGATATTTTACGATGAGTGTGTGAGATTAAATATCCGCGTTGTTCATCATCTTATGCACTGTCAGGCGGATATTTGCACGGGCCACATCTGGCAGCATGGCTTGACAGAGGGGCATGTCCTCGGGACTGACGGAGGCAATACGGGTAAAACCGGCATTGGATAAATACGGCGCATCATCCACGCCTCCCGCAACGAGCCATACGGGCACACCGAGCACCCGGGCACGTCCGAGCACTCGTGCGGGCAACTTGCCCTCGAGGGTCTGACGGTCGGCATGGCCCTCGCCGGTGACCACACATGTGGCATCGGCTATCAGACGGTCAAATCCCGCCATATCGAGCACAATGTCGGCACCGGACCTCATCTCGGCTCCGAGATACTGCATCAGGGCATAGCCCAATCCTCCGGCGGCTCCTGCTCCGGGCTCGGACGAGCGGTCGTAACCGAAATGACGTGCCGACAGGGAGGCAAAGCGCGCGGCGCGACCCTCGAGTTTTTCTATCATCGCGGCGTCGGCTCCTTTCTGTCCGCCGAACATGCGGGCGGCGCCATCGGGACCACATAGCGGACTGGTAACATCGGAGGCCACCGTGATACGGCACTGTCCGAGCTCGCCATCGAGCAAGGCGTCAGCCGTGGCATGTGGAGCGAAGATGTCTATCAGCGCCCGTATCATCCCTATGCCGGCATCGCTCACACCACTGCCACCGAGCCCTATGACCATGCGGCAACACCCACTGCGCACGGCGTGGGCCATCATCTCACCCACTCCATAGGATGTGGCGACCAGCGGATTGCGCAATGACTCTTCGACAAGCGAGAGTCCCACAACGCGGGCTGTCTCAATCACGGCCGTACCATCTGGCAGAACGATATATTCGGCACGGCACGGACGCATCATCAGATCGTGCACATCGACCGATATCTTGCGCCACGAGGCAAAGGTCATGAACGTATCGAGCATGCCCTCACCACCATCAGAGACGGGTATCACCGTCACATCGGCCCCACCATCCGCACCCTTCAGCGCATCAGTCACGGCCATTCCGGCATCGAGAGACGACAGACTGCCCTTGAAGGAATCCATCGCAACAATGTATTTGTTTGTCATTTCATAGTATTTTCCAACCTCATCGGGGTCATGCAACTATAAACCCAAATCGGTCATAAGACCGACAATGGGCATGAATGATGGTTATCGTATTGTCTGTTCACGTGTT
>CAJKQX010000065.1 GCA_905202125.1 uncultured Prevotella sp. | reverse complement strand
AATTTTTAACATTTGGTTTTTGCAGGATTTACTTCCGTTTTAGAAAGATACGAAGTCGAAAAACGGGAAAAATCATCTACCGGAACATGAAAAACCGTCCGATTTTGCGATTTTTATCCTCTTGATTTGCGAAAGAGGCCCTTTTGGAGTGCGAAAGGAACCCTTTGAGGATGCGAAAGGGCCCCTTTCGGAACCCAAAAGGGGCCCTTTTTTGGGACATTTTCGGTGGTTTTTCAATGTTTTTTGAGGCCTTCGGAAACACACAAATTACGTATCGGGCTGATATACAAAGATTTATGCAAAGTGCCGAAATTCTGGCGTATTTCGGCCGGGCAACCGTCTCGGTCGGAAATATCGCAAAAATGGGACAAGATTTTAACAGTTACCCCCTGAGATAGTTGCGTATTCTTAATTATCTCGACGTATGCGGGGGCTCGAAATTAACATTTCACTCCAATTTCCGGAAGAACCTGATAATTACAATCTATCCGGGCGAAAAATCACAATTTGCAATCGTTTCCGTATTTATCCCAAATCGTCAATAGACCGACAATGGGCACGAATGATGGTTATCGCATTATTTTTCTTTGAAACAGAAGCTCAAAAACAAAATTCCAATACAAATAATGTTAAATAACAACGAAAATCCAATCAATTATAAAAAGGTATCGGATTATTGTCTATCTTCGTATTAACAATATTGTTAATTAACTAAGTTAAACCAATAAGTCGACAATAATGACAGACTATCAAAAACCCACCCGCGACACGGAAACACTCATTCTGCAAGCCGCAGAGAACGAGTTTCTCCGTAAAGGATATTCCGGAGCCAAGACCACATCGATAGCCGAGGCTGCCGGAGTGACCCATGCCATGCTCCACTACTACTTTCGCACGAAAGACAAACTGTACGAAAAGATTCTCACCATCAAGTTCGGCGATATCAGCAAGATAATGCTTGGCGCGCTCGGCGACATCAACCTGCCTCTCAAAGAGAGGATACGTCAGGGCATAGAGTATCATTTCGATTTTCTACGGGCAAATCCCGACCTGCCCCGTTTCCTTGCCAACGAACTGGCGGAACATCCCGAGCGCATCAATCCTGTACTCGATGATTTCGTGCCAAAAGCCCGAATGATGTTATCCTATCTGCAAGGCGAGCTCGACCGACTGCCCGGAGAGAGGATAGATGCCGGGATGTTGCTCAGCGATATCCTGTCCATCAACGTGTTCCCCTTCATGGCTGCACCCATACTCAACAAGATGATCGCAACCTACTATGGCACATTCGACGAGTATCTGGATATGCGGAAAAAGGAGAATGTGAGAACAATAATGCATAAACTAAAATTGGACTGACTATGACAAAACGACTGACAATCATCGCATGTTTCCTCGCCATCTGTCTCGGAGCGGCGGCACAGATCAGTCTGGAGGAGTGTGTGACGCTGGCCACGCAAAACTATCCCGTCATCAGAAAATATGATCTGATCAGCCGTACGAACGACATCAACATCTCCAACATCAACAAGACATGGTTGCCGCAGGTCAACGTGTACGGTCAGGGTTCAGTGCAAAACGCGGTGCCGGCACTGCCCGACATCCTGTCGGCCATCACATCGCAAAACGGTATGGCGGCAGACGGGCTCAAAAAGTGGCAATACAAAGTAGGCATCGACGTCAACCAGACCATCTGGGACGGCGGTACGAGCGCAGCGCAACGACATGCCGAGCAAGCGTTGAAAGACCGGCAGCAATCGTCTCTCGATGTTCAGATGTATGCCATAAGGGGACGCGTGGAGGAGATATATTTCTGTGCGCTGCTTACCACGGAACAAATCAAACAGACACAAGCGACGATAAATCTGCTGAAAAGCAATCTCGACAGATTCCGATCGATGCTCGCCGGCGGCACAGCCATGCAAAGTGATGTGGACATGATCGAGGCTCAGTGTCTGACAACAGCCCAACAACTCGTGAACAACGAGAGCCGGTTGAGAGAGTACAAACAACTGTTGAGCGCGTTCGTGGGCAAGGATCTTACCGGCACCGAACTTATAATGCCCACGCAAGAAAAACCATCCGAACTGTCGACTGCACGCCCCGAAATGGAATGGTATGACGCCGACATACGCGCAAACGAGGCGTTCAGCCGCAACATCAAGGCGGCTATCATGCCACGCGTGGGTCTGTTCACTCAGGCGTACTACGGATATCCCGGTCTGAACTATTTCAAGAGCATGATGACACGCGACCTTTCGTTCAACATCATGGCCGGAGTGAGGGTGTCGTGGAATATCTCCGCGCTCTACACCAAGAAGAATGACCTAAGGAAACTGACCCTCGCATCGGAGACAACGCGCACCGACCGCGACGAGTTCTTGTTCAACACGCGACTGCAGACGATATCGGCCAACAATGGCATCGACGAACTGGAAAGCCTGATAAAGGACGACGGGCGCATCGTGGAGTTGCGCTGCAACATACGCAAGGCTGCCGAATCGCAACTGCGCAACGGCGTGATCGATGCTCACGGACTGCTCGAGAGAATCACGGACGAAAATCAGGCATGCCTGACGCAGGTCTATCACAAGATAAAACTCATTCAAAACATTTACAAACTCAAATACACCCTTAACAGATGAACAGATTTTCAATTATAACACTGGCAGCACTCAGCCTCACGGCTTGCGCCGGCAAGCAGGAGTATGACGCCACGGGAATGTTTGAAACGACCACCATAGAGGTGTCGGCTGAGACCACCGGCAAGATAATGATGCTCAACCTGAGCGAAGGCGACAACATAAAACAAGGCGCGGAGGTGGGCCTCATCGACACCACATTGCTCCATCTGCAATACCGACAGACAGGCAGCCGGCAGACATCAACATCCAAATCGGCGCCCGACATAGCCAAGCAGGTGGCGTCACTGAAGGCCGAGATAGCGCATCAGGAGAACGAATGTGCGCGCATAACGAGACTTCTGGCCGATGGTGCGGCCACGCGCAAACAGAGCGATGACGCCATCGCGCGCCTCAACATCCTGCGCCGGCAGCTCGAAGGATTGATATCATCGTTGGGCAAGAGCCGCAGCTCGATATCCGACGGTGCCCTCGCACTGCAATATCAAAAGGATCAGATAGAAGAACAGATATTGCGAAGCCGCATCAAGTCGCCCGTCACCGGCACCATACTTGAAAAATATGTCGAGCAGGGCGAGTATGTGGGTACGGGCCGACCGCTGTTCAAGATAGCCAACCTGAACGACATGTACCTCAGATGTTACTTCACAGCGTCACAACTGGCTCATGTCAAGTTGGGACAAAAAGTGCGCGTGACGGCCGATTTCGGCGGTGACGAGCAATATGAATACGAGGGCAAGATCACGTGGATTGCCCAGGAAAGCGAGTTTACGCCCAAATCGATACAGACACGTGATACGAGGGCCAACCTCGTCTACGCCGTCAAGGTGGCCGTGAAGAACGACGGACGACTCAAGATAGGGCAATATGGCGGAGTGAATCTATAAAACCTTTCACATGAATGAAGCCATCTGTATAAAAGGTCTGACCCATAACTACGGACAGCTGCGGGCTCTCGACAACGTGACGCTGACCGTGCCCCGAGGCTGTCTGTTAGGACTGATAGGACCGGACGGGGCCGGCAAGACCACCATGTATCGCATACTTGCCACACTGCTAAGCCACGACCGCGGCACAGTGGCCATCGAGGGGTGCGACGTGCGCAGCCGGCCCGACAAGATAAGAAAGATCATCGGTTACATGCCCGAACGTTTCTCGCTTTATCCCGACCTCACGGTGATGGAGAACATAGAGTTTTTCGCCTCGTTGTTCGGTACCGACATCAGGAGCAACTACAATCTCATTGCTCCGATATTCGACCAGTTGGCCCGCTTTCCCAACCGCCGCTCAGGAGCTCTCTCGGGCGGTATGAAACAAAAACTGGCTCTCTGCTGCGCCCTGATACACCGTCCGCGAATATTGCTGCTCGACGAACCCACCACGGGCGTCGACGCCGTATCGCGCAACGAGTTTTGGAAGATGCTCTCTTCGCTCCGCGACAACGGCATGACGATATTTGTATCGACATCCTACATGGACGAGGCTGCCCGCTGCGAGCGCATAGCCCTAATCAACAAAGGTAAGATTCTCGACATAGACTCGCCACACAGCATCACCCATAAAACCAACGACCGCATATTCAACGTGTCGGCCACGGAGATGTATCCGCTGTTGCAGGCGCTGCGCACGTTCAAGGAGATACGCAACTGCTACACCTTCGGAGCCACGCTCCACATCAGTGTCGGTCGTGAATTCGATAAGCAAACGGCGCTCGGCAAACTGCACGATATGGGATTCGCCGATGTCAAGATTGAACAGACCGAAAGCACCATCGAGGATGTATTCATAAATCTGACTTAACATGGAAAAAGACACTGTCATAAAAGTAGAAGGACTGACCAAGCGGTTCGGGTCGTTCACGGCCGTGGACAACATCAATCTGGAGGTGCACCGAGGCGAGATATTCGGATTTCTCGGAGCCAACGGTGCGGGCAAGACCACAGCCATGCGCATGCTCTGCGGATTGAGTATTCCGACATCTGGAAAGGGCACTGTGGCAGGTTATGACATATTCACCCGGGCAGAAGAGATAAAACGCCACATAGGATATATGAGTCAGAAATTCTCTCTGTACGCCCGACTCACGGTGATGGAAAACCTGCGGCTGTTTGCCACAATATACGGTATGACCGATGCGCAGATACGAAGTCGCGCCGACGAGTTGTTCCAAAAGCTCGGCATGAACAATATGCGCAACACCCAGGTACGCGATCTTCCCACCGGATGGAAGCAGAAACTGGCCTTCGCCGCGGCCACGATACATCGTCCGGACATTGTGTTTCTGGACGAGCCAACAGGCGGAGTGGACCCCATAACACGCCGTAAATTCTGGGAACTGATATACAGCACGTCGCAGGAAGGCGTCACCGTGTTTGTCACGACCCACTATCTGGACGAGGCCGAATACTGCAACCGCATATCCATAATGGTGGACGGACAGATAAAAGACATCGACTCGCCGGCCGCGCTAAAAAAGAAATACGGGGCGGAGACTATCGACCGAGTGTTCCGCATCGTGGCTAAGGACGCCCGACGCAACGAATAAATCACATAGCATACACCTAAAACCCTGATAAATGTCAATACTGCTTTCACTCATAAAAAAAGAGACTTTGCATCTGCTGCGCGATGTTCGCACAATGACAATAGTGCTGGTGATGCCTCTGATATTGCTGATACTGTTCGGATTTGCCATATCCACCGAGGTGAACAACATACGGGTGGCAGTGGTGGTCAACCAACACACCGACACGACACGCCAACTGGTGGAGAAGCTGAATGCCAACAGCTATTTCACGTTCGACGGATTCATTGCGCCCGACGACATGGACCCGATGCTGCGCAGGGGCAAGATAGATGCCGCCATAATAGTAAACACCGACTGTGGCCGAACGAGATATCAGATAATAGTGGACGCATCGAACACCAATACGGCCCAGACGGCCGCCGCATATCTGCAAAGTGTCATCAGCGGACGCACGCCGACGGTGAACACCCGCATACTGTACAACCCCCAACTCAAGAGTGCCTACAATTTCGTGCCTGGCATCATGGGGATGATCTTCATTCTCATCTGTGCCATGATGACATCGGTATCCATCGTCAGCGAGAAAGAGACAGGCACGATGGATCTGCTGCTTGTGTCGCCGGCCGAACCGGGGATGATCATCTTGGGCAAGATGATACCTTACCTGCTGCTGTCGTGCATACTGCTCGCACTGATGCTCCTGCTGAGCTACACGGTGCTCGACATTCCACTGTCGGCAAGCATCGTCTGGGTGGTGGGCATCACACTGGTTTACATCTCGCTCGCCCTGGCGTTGGGACTGCTCACCTCCACACTCGTATCAACACAGGTGGCGGCGCTGCTTGTTTCCGGAGTGCTGTTCATGATCCCCGTGATCATGCTCTCGGGAATGATTTTCCCGATAGACAACATGCCCGTGGTGCTGCAATGGGTGTCAAGCATCATTCCAGCACGATGGTACATCTCGGCCATGCGCACACTCATGATACAACAGTTGCCTGTGACTTATGTCCTCACCGAGATTATCATCCTCGCCTTCATGACAATAGCCATGATCACACTGGCGATAAAGAATTTCAATAAAAAACATTAACACCAATGAACCTCCGAGTACTCCTGATATTGCTCAAGAAAGAATTTCTGATAATCCGTCGCAATCCTTTCATACCACGCATCATTCTCGCCCTGCCATTCGTGGTGACGCTGATAATACCGCTTGTGGCCAATCTGGATGTGAAAAACGTAAATATCGCCATTGTAGATTGTGACATGTCGGACCTCTCGCGCAGAATCGTGGCCGACATGAATGCCTCCGAATATATAACTGTGAGGGACATTTCGACCGACCACGACAGGGCGATGGCTCTGGTGGAAAAGGGTGATGCCGAGGCCATAATGACCATCCCGAAAGACTATTCGCACATGGCTGTCGGCCACATACAGTCGCTGGACATAGAGGCCAACGGCGTTAACAATGTCAAAGGAATGCTCGGTGCCAATTATGCGGCACAGTCGGCCATGAGCACTGTGGCTCGATGGATGGGCGAACGGGGGCGTCATGTCGATGCGGACGAGATAAGCCGCATTTACAGATACAACCCCACACTCAATTTCAAAAACTACATGATACCCGCGCTCATGGTGGTGCTGCTGATATTGATATGTGGTTTTCTGCCGACGCTCAACCTTGTGAGCGAGAAAGAGGAGGGCACCATCGAGGCGCTCAACGTCACACCGGTGGGCAAATTCATCTTTGTGCTCTCCAAGCTCATACCCTACTGGCTCATAGGAATAATCGTGACCACCATCGGCATGGTGACGGGCATGGCGGTCTACGGTCTCGTTCCCGAGGGAAACATCATCGACATTTATATCGCCGCCATCCTCTTCAGTCTCGTGATGTCTGGGCTCGGAGTGAGCATAGCCAACCAGTCGGCCACCATGCTGCAAAGCATCTTCGTCATGTTCGCCTTCATCATGATATTCCAACTCATGGGCGGACTCTTCACTCCCATCACCTCGATGCCGACGTGGGCACAACACATCACCTACCTTGTGCCGCCGAGATATTTCATCGAGATAATGCGGGCGGTGTATCTCAAAGGTGCCACAATGGCCGATCTGTGGGCGCAATACACCATGCTGGGTTTTATGGCATTGTTCTTGTGTACGATAGCGGCACTGACTTATAAAAAACAGCAATAAGAAAAATATCGTCAACTTGTCGGGACAGCAAATTCCATCCCGTCATGAATGACTGAAAACAGTAATAAACATAAATTGTAATAATAGAATATTCTATTCGGAATTATTTTCGTAAATTTGCATCGTTATATGAATGTTTTGCCGACCGATATCAGCAAGGCACGAAACTGTACGTCAAAAGAAATAAAATAATAACAGAATATGAATATTTTAGAGCTAAGCGAACAAGAAATTGTCAGAAGACAATGTTTACAGGAATTGCGCAACATGGGAATCGAGCCT
Organism: uncultured Prevotella sp.; assembly: GCA_905202125.1. Lineage (GTDB taxonomy): Bacteria > Bacteroidota > Bacteroidia > Bacteroidales > Bacteroidaceae > Prevotella. The sequence continues at coordinate 6,611 of CAJKQX010000065.1, read as the reverse complement.
TATCCCGCAGCCGAATATCCGGTAAACGCTTATTCCGAAGACATCAAGAATGAATTCAAAGAAGACGAGCAACGCAATGTAGTCATTGCCGGACGATTGATGAGTCGACGCGTGATGGGCAAAGCGAGCTTCGCCGAGATACAAGATTCGAAAGGCAGAATACAGGTGTATATCACCCGCGACGATATCTGCCCGGAGGAGAATAAGGATTTGTACAACGCCGTGTTCAAACGTTTGCTCGACATCGGCGATTTCATCGGAATAGAGGGTTTCGTCTTCAAGACGCAGACGGGAGAGATAAGTGTACATGCCCAAAAGCTCACCCTGCTCTCCAAGAGTCTCAAACCGCTGCCTATCGTCAAATACAAAGACGGTGTGGCATACGACAAGTTCGATGACCCCGAGCTGCGCTATCGCCAGCGCTATGTTGACCTTATAGTCAACGACGGCGTGAAGGATACGTTCCTCAAACGTGCCACCATACTGCGCACCATACGTCAGGTGCTCGACGAGGCAGGATACACCGAAGTGGAGACTCCTACACTGCAAGCCATCGCCGGAGGCGCCAGCGCACGCCCGTTCATCACACATTTCAACGCGCTCAACATCGACATGTACATGCGCATAGCCACAGAGCTGTATCTCAAACGTCTCATCGTGGGCGGATTTGAGGGTGTGTACGAAATCGGAAAGAATTTCCGCAACGAGGGCATGGACCGCAACCACAACCCCGAATTCACTTGCATGGAGCTTTATGTGCAGTACAAGGACTACAATTGGATGATGTCTTTCACGGAGAAACTGCTTGAAACAGTCTGCATAGCCGTTAACGGCAAGCCCGAGAGCGAGATTGGCGGCAACATCATCAGCTTCAAAGCACCGTTCCGCCGACTGCCCATCCTCGATGCCATCAAGGAAAAAACAGGATACGATCTCAACGGAATGACTGAGGACGAGATACGCGATGTGTGCCGCAAACTGAACATGGAGATAGACGATACAATGGGCAAAGGCAAACTCATAGACGAGATATTCGGCGAGTTCTGCGAAGGCACATTCATACAACCGACCTTCATCACCGACTATCCGGTGGAGATGTCGCCGCTCACAAAGATGCACCGCTCGAAGCCGGGACTCACCGAGCGCTTCGAACTGATGGTCAACGGCAAGGAGCTGGCAAACGCTTACTCCGAGCTTAACGACCCCATCGATCAGGAGGAACGGTTCAAAGAACAGATGCGCCTGGCCGACAAGGGTGATGACGAGGCTATGATCATCGACCAGGATTTCCTGCGCGCGCTGCAATACGGCATGCCCCCGACAAGCGGTATCGGCATCGGCATCGACCGACTCGTGATGCTCATGACCGGACAGACCACCATTCAGGAAGTGCTCTTCTTCCCGCAGATGAAACCGGAAAAGAAGATTCCCAAGAGCACCAACGAGGAATGGGCTGCCATAGGTGTTCCCGAGCAGTGGATACCGGTATTCAACAAGGCCGGATACAACCTCATATCGGACATCTGCCCGGTGAAAGCCCAGAAACTGCAGATGGATGTCTGCGGCGTGAACAAGAAATATAAACTGGGCTACGACAACCCCTCTGTGGATCAGTTCCAACAGTGGATCGACGCAGCCAACGCCTGACTCATACGGCCGACCACACCTTTGGTCGGCCTTCAACCGTCATTCGTGCCGGTCATCACTAATTATGAATCATGAATAAGACAACATGTTCGATTGCGGAAAAATAGCAATAATAGGTGGCGGAAGCTGGGCCACAGCCATAGCCAAGATTGTGGTGGAACACACCAACCACATAGGCTGGTACATGAGAAGGGAGGACAGTATCGCCAATTTCCGTAGAATAGGCCACAACCCCAACTATCTGACCAGCGTAAGGTTTGATATCGACAAGATATTCTTCACAAGCGACATCAACAAAATAGTGGAAGCCTATGACACACTGATATTTGTCATACCGTCGCCCTATCTGAAAAACCATCTGAAAAAGCTCAAGACGCGTCTGCGCGACAAGTATATCGTGACGGCCATCAAGGGTCTTGTGCCTGACGAAAACCTTGCCTGTTCGGAGTTTTTCCACAATATCTATGACGTGCCCATCGAAAACCTGGCTTGTATCGGAGGTCCTTCACACGCCGAGGAGGTGGCTCTCGAACGATTGTCATACCTCACCGTGGGATGCGCCGACACAGAGAAAGCACAGATGCTGGCCGATATCCTCGCGTCCGAATATATCAAGACAAAGACCAACAGCGACATCATGGGCATAGAATATTCGTCGGTGCTGAAAAATGTCTACGCCATCGCTGCCGGAATATGCAGCGGACTGAAATACGGAGACAATTTCCAGGCCGTGCTCATGTCGAACGCCGTGCAGGAGATGTCGCGCTTTCTCTCGGCCATATATCCGCTCGAACGCAATGTGTACGACTCGGTGTATCTGGGCGACCTGCTCGTGACGGGCTACTCCAATTTCTCCCGCAACCGCACATTCGGCACAATGATAGGCAAGGGATACAGCGTGAAGAGCGCACAGATAGAAATGGAAATGATAGCCGAAGGATTTTTCGGAACCAAGTGCATGAAAGAGAGAAACCGATACATGCATGTCAACATGCCCATCCTTGATGCCGTCTACAACATCCTATACGAGCGCATCAGCCCGCAAATAGAAATAAAACTCCTCTCCGACTCGTTCAGATAAGTGTGCGACAAACGCCCTACGAATATTTCTCACCAATAATATAATAAAACAACCATAAAATATTGACGCGATGAAAAAAATCATCTTAGACATCAGCAAAGCCAATTCTTTTCTTGCTGAGGGAGCCGTAAAGGCTTACGAACCATTGGTAACTGAGGCTCACAAATCGCTTGAGGACGCTTCGTGCCCCGGCAACGATTTCCTCGGATGGCTGCACTTGCCGTCATCCATCACTCCCGATTTCATCGGAGAGTTGCAGGCAACGGCCGACACCTTGCGCGAAAAATGCGATGTGGTGGTCGTTGCAGGTATCGGCGGCAGCTACCTCGGAGCACGTGCCGTGATCGAAGCAATGAACAACTCGTTCGCATGGCTGGTCAACGACAAGAACAACCCGACCATCCTCTTCGCCGGCAACAACATCGGTGAGGATTATCTCTACGAGCTCACCGAATATCTCAAAGGCAAGAAATTCGGCGTCATCAATATCTCAAAATCTGGTACCACCACCGAGACAGCGCTCGCTTTCCGTCTCCTCAAGAAACAATGTGAGGCACAGATGGGAGCAGAGGCCAAAGACGTGATCGTAGCCATCACTGACGCCACAAAGGGTGCCGCACGAGCAGCAGCCACAAAAGAGGGCTACAAGACATTCGTCATACCCGACAATGTGGGCGGACGCTTCTCCGTGCTCACCCCGGTAGGACTTCTGCCGATAGCCATCGCAGGATATGATATCACCGCTCTGGTGCAGGGAGCAAAAGATATGGAGGATGCCACGGGCATGGATGTGCCGTTCGAGGAGAACCCTGCCGCCATATATGCAGCTACCCGCAATGCTCTCTACGCACAGGCAGGAAAGAAGATCGAGATCATGGTGAACTATCAGCCGAAACTCCATTTCATGAGCGAATGGTGGAAACAGCTCTACGGCGAGAGCGAAGGCAAAGACGGAAAGGGTATCTTCCCCGCATCGTGCGATTTCACAACAGACCTCCACTCTATGGGTCAGTGGATACAGGAGGGCGAGCGTTCGATATTCGAGACTGTCATCAGCATCGAGCAGACACGCCATAAACTTCTCTTCCCGCATGATGAAGAGAATCTGGACGGACTCAATTTCCTTGCCGGCAAACGCGTGGACGAGGTGAACAAGATGGCCGAGCTGGGCACACGTCTGGCTCATGTTGACGGCGGAGTGCCCAACATCCGCGTCTCAGTGCCTGAGCTCAACGAGTACTACATCGGCCAACTGATCTATTTCTTCGAGATAGCCTGTGGCATCAGCGGAAACCTCTTAAAGGTAAACACGTTCAATCAGCCGGGCGTGGAAGCCTATAAGAAGAATATGTTCGCACTGCTCAACAAACCCGGATACGAAGCTGAGAGCCAAGCGATAAAAGAACGTCTGGCCAACGAAAAATAAATAAGCGAGACAAGACAAGTTGAAATATATGACAGATATAATTGAGACTTATCTGAGAAAGCACGACTTTGAGAGGTTCGACCCCAAAGTTGTGCTTTTTGACATGGACGGAGTGCTCTATGACAGTATGCCCAATCATGCGGTGTGCTGGCAACAGGCAATGGCTCAATTCGGTATCGACATGACCGCGAAAGAGGCATATCTCTTCGAGGGTATGCGAGGCGTGGAAACCATTCAGATAATGTTCAGGCAACAGCAAGGCAAGGAGATAAGCGAGGAAGAGGCTCAGACGATATACGATGTGAAGACGCATCTCTTCGGACTGTTGCCCGAGGCACCCGTCATGGACGGTGTGAAGGATGTCATGCACGCCATACAGGACAGCGGACGGCAAATAGGTATCGTCACAGGCAGCGGCCAACGACCGCTTATCCAACGATTGCTCCACGATTTCCAAGAGTTCGTCGACGACCGCCACGTCGTGACGGCATACGATGTGAAACATGGCAAACCGGCACCGGACCCTTATCTCATGGGACTGGACAAGGCCGGAGGACTGAAGCCCTGGGAGGGAATTGTCATAGAGAACGCACCCCTCGGCGTACAGGCAGGTGTGGCGGCGGACATCTTCACCATCGGTGTGAACAGCGGTCCCCTGCCCGACTCCGACCTTAGCGACAAGGGAGCCAACATCGTCTTGCCCGACATGGCCGCACTGCTACGGCTGTTGCCCGACATCGTGGCGTCCGCAGGATAACATGACGATGATATAATAAGAAAGTCCGGAAGTCATATCAAGGATATGGTTTCCGGACTTTATCGTTGATAATGGATTTATTACAATACCACGGCAGTGCCGCTGCAAGTCACCATGAGCATCGAGCCGCTCTGGCCCACTGTCTCGTAGTCGATGTCAATACCGACAACGGCATTGGCTCCAAGCATCTCGGCGCGCTCGGCCATCTCTTTGAGTGAGGTGTCTTTGGCTTCCCTGAGCACCTTCTCGTATGTATTGCTGCGACCGCCGAAAAAGTCACGCATACCGGCCATAAAGTCTTTTATGGCGTTGGCGCCGATAATTGTTTCTCCTGTCACCACACCTTTATATTCAAGTATGGTATGTCCCTCTATTGTGGGAGTCGTACTTAAAATCATAATCGTAATAATGGTTAAGTTGATTAATATTGAATATCTGAAAATGTATCACATGACCGTTATCTCCGCCGAACCGATGCATCGGTGATGCTCTTCGTCGTAGACCACGCAGAACTGACCCGGCGCAACGCCCTGAATGGGCTTGTCCGAATGCACCATATATGTGCCGTCGGCCACACGTTCGAGCCGTGCACGATTGTACTCGGGAGTGTGTCGTATCTTGAATGTCACCTCGGCCGGCGTGGAATCATCCCACGGATTGACGGTGAGAAAATGGAAATCGTGGACAAGAAAATCCGTCTTGTAAGCTGTGGACGGTTCATATCCCTTGCTCACAAAGAGTATGTTGCGCTCCACATCCTTCTTGACGGCATACCAGGGACCGCCGCCGAAGCCGAGTCCATGACGCTGACCGATGGTGTGAAACCACAGTCCTTTGTGGCTACCTATCCTGCGACCTGTCTCCAATTCGAGCACATCGCCCGGATTCTCGCCCAAATATCGGCGTATATAGTCATTGTAATTGATCTTGCCGAGGAAACAGATGCCCTGCGAATCTTTACGTTTGGCATTAATGAGATGCTCGCGTTCGGCAATCTCGCGCACCTCGTCTTTCATATAATGACCTATCGGGAAAATGGCCTTGCGGAGCTGCCAATCGTATATCTGTGCGAGAAAATCGGTCTGATCCTTCACCGGGTCCGGACTCGTGGTAAGCCATTTCCTGCCATCGATAATCTCGGTCTGAGCATAGTGTCCGGTTGCTATGAGGTCGTAATTATGCCCCATTTTCTCGTCGAAGGCGCCGAACTTGATCATCCTGTTGCACATCACGTCGGGATTGGGGGTGAATCCTGCCCTCACCTTATCCATTGTATAGCGCGTGACACCGTCCCAATACTCCTTGTGGCAATCCACCACCTGAAGTCTGCAACCGTATCGGCGAGCGACGGAGGTGGCCATCTCGAGGTCTTCTTCGCTCGAACAGTCCCACTCTTCCTGCTCCTCAGGGCCTATCTTTATATAAAAGCAATCGGGATGGAGGCCCATGCGGGCAAACTCATAAACCACCACCGAGCTGTCAACTCCGCCCGACAGCAGTACGGCGATGCGCTTGTCATTCAAATTCTCGTTCATATACCACTATATTGTTTGCGACTGCAAACTTACGCATATTTTTCCGATTAATGAATGACACTGTACAGAAATTACTGTTTTTAGGTTTATCCGACATTTGGAGTGAAATATTAATTTTGAGCCTCGCATACGTCGAGATAATTAAGAATACGCAACTATCTCCGG
>CAJKQX010000064.1 GCA_905202125.1 uncultured Prevotella sp. | reverse complement strand
TGTCGAAGGCATAGCGGGCTATGGCGAGACAATACGGGAAGCAAGACGACAAATATAATCTCCAAAACACGTGAACAGACAATACGATAACCATCATTCATGCCCATTGCCGGTCTAATGACGATTTGGGTTAAATAAAAGATACAAAACATTGGCGTGGACAAATTAATTTTGTAACTTTGCATTATATGAAAATATTTACAGGAGCTCAGATTCGCGAACTCGACAAATACACCATTGAGCACGAGCCTATCACATCTGAAAAACTGATGGAACGGGCGGCGACCGCTCTCACCGGGGCCATAACGGAGCGTTGGCCGAAAACCACACGCACGGTGGTGTTCGCCGGTCCGGGAAACAACGGCGGCGACGCACTGGCCGTGGCACGGATGTTGCTCGACCGCGGATATGATGTCAGCACTTACCTGTTCAACGTCACGGGACATCTGTCGGCCGACTGCGAGACCAACAGCAAGAGGCTTGCGGCGCACAGACGCGCCAAAGATTTCACTACGGTGACGGCCGATTTCAATCCTCCCAAGCTGGAAGAGGGGACATTGGTCATAGATGGTCTGTTCGGCTCGGGACTGAGAAAGCCTCTCTCGGGAGGATTTGCCTCATTGGTGAAATATATCAACCAGTCGCCCACAACAGTGGTGAGCATCGACATGCCGTCGGGTCTGATGACCGAGGACAATACTTACAACATACATACAAACATCATACGGGCAGACGTGACCCTCACCCTGCAACAGAAAAAACTGTCGATGATGTTTGCCGAAAACCAGGAATACATCGGTAGGCTCGAGGTGCTCGACATACAGCTCTCGGCCGAATATATCGACAAGACCGACTGTCAGTGTGCCACCATCGAGCCCGACATGGTAGTGCGACACATGCGCTCACGCGACTCCTTCGCCCACAAAGGCGACATGGGACACGCCCTGTTGATAGCAGGAAGCTACGGCATGACGGGTGCGGCCATCCTCGCCGCAAGGGCTTGTATGCGTTCCGGCGTGGGCAAACTGACCGTGCACACACCGCGCCACAACTACACGGCCATGCAGATATCGGTGCCCGAGGCGCTGATACATACCGACAAGGAGAACGACTGTTTCTCCGACTCGCTCGACCCGTCGGTCTACAACGCCATAGGCATTGGCCCGGGTCTGGGCACCAACGAGAATACGGCGATGGCGCTCATATCGCAAATCCGGCGCACACAGTGTCCGTTGGTGGTGGATGCCGACGCGCTCAACATCTTGGGCACACACCGCACATGGATGCAACAACTACCCGAGGGACTGATACTTACTCCCCACCCCAAAGAGTTCGACCGCCTCACGGGCAACACATCATCGGGCAGCCACGAACGACTGGTCAAGGCGCGCGACATGGCAGAACAGCTCGAGGCCTTCATCATTCTCAAAGGCCACTACTCCGCCTTGTGTACACCCGACGGACGGGTACTCTTCAATACAACCGGCAACGCCGGCATGGCCACCGCAGGCAGCGGCGATGTGCTCACGGGCATCATCACCGGACTGCTCGCACGTGGATACGACCGAAAACAGGCCTGCATCACGGGAATGTATCTCCACGGACTGGCAGGCGACATCGCTGCCGAACAATTAGGCGAGGAGTGTCTTATGGCAAGCGATATAATAAATTTCATACCTCATGCTTTCAAACGTATAAAAGACCTAATGTAATATGAAAAAAATATTTTCAGCCCTTTTGCTCGCAGCAATCGCAGCGGTGCCGGCCTCATCGCAAAAGACGCCGGGCAATTTCAAGTATTACCTGCCCAAAACCGAAGTGAGAATGTCGATACTCGTAGAGAAGACCACCTTCACCCCGGGACAGCTCGCCGACTATGCCGATATCTATTTCAAAAACAAAAGCAGCAACACTCCGACGGTGAGCTATCGCATAGTGGGAGCATCGTTAACGACCAACGGCATACCAGACACAGACAAAGAATACAATCTCATAATAGACAAAAAACACAGCATACTGAGCATCGACTGCGACAAGAACGGTGTGCTCAAGGCCATCAACACTAAGGGCACGGAGGAGAAAGCCATCCGACCATTCACACCGACGCGCAAACCCCAGCCTCTGGATCCGCACGACTACATGAGCCAGGACATCCTCGCCTCGGGCAATCTGCCCAAGATGGCACAGATGATAGCGCAGGAGATATACGACATACGAGACAGTCGTAACCAACTGGCGCGCGGCGAGGCCGAGTTCATGCCTAAAGACGGCGAGCAACTGAAAATCATGCTGAGCCAGCTCGACACGCAGGAAAGGGCTCTCATGCAGATGTTCGACGGCACCACGGAGACAGACACGACGGAAACAATCATCACATTCGTACCGAAAAAGGAGATGAACAAGATCATCGTATTCAGATTCTCAAAGCATTTCGGACTGACCGATAGCGACGATATGTCCGGAAAACCGTTTTATGCCGTAATCAACGACGAGAACATCCTGGCCGAAGCACCGAGCGTGGACGAGGAGATAAAGAAAAGCAAAGACGAACTGCAATTGGGTATCAATCTGCCCGGAAAAATCAGAATCTCCATCACCGACGGTTCACAAACAATAGCCGCGCTCAACACCTATGCAGCACAATACGGCAAAGTGGAACTGCTCAACGGGACACTTTTTGGTAAAAAGATGACATCCATGCTTGTACTCGACCCGACAACAGGCAACGTGGTGAGTCTGAAAACAAAACCGTTGGAATGATACCGTCATCGTGCGGCACGAGCGGCAGAACATTCGTGTGAAGAGAAAAGTTTCAATTGATACTCAATAAAAAAAACGCTTGCAAATCTGCAAGCGTTTTTTTTATCATCATAAGAGGCCGACACACCATGTGCGCACAGCCACCTTATTATATTAGTCCATCTGAGCAAGTTTGTTGTCAGAACCGAGCACCTCTTTGATCTTGTGGCTGTAAAGCTCGATCATCAGGTCGCGAGCGGGACCGCAATACTTACGCGGGTCGAACTCACCGGGTTTCTCAGCAAATACCTTGCGTACGGCAGCGGTGAATGCGAGACGAGAGTCAGAGTCGATATTGATCTTGCAAACGGCGCTCTTGGAAGCCTTGCGGAGCTGCTCTTCAGGAATACCTACTGCATCGGGCAGTTTACCACCGTTCTCGTTGATGATCTTAACATACTCCTGAGGAACAGAAGAAGAACCGTGAAGAACGATTGGGAATCCGGGAAGTTTCTCCATGATGGCGTCGAGCACGTCGAATGCCAATGGAGGAGGAACAAGCAGACCTGTCTTCGGGTCGCGTGTGCACTGCTCCGGCTTGAACTTGTAAGCACCGTGAGAAGTACCGATTGAGATGGCGAGTGAATCAACGCCGGTCTTTGTAACGAAATCGATAACCTCTTCAGGCTTTGTGTAGTGAGACTCTTCGGCAACAACCTCGTCCTCAACACCGGCCAAAACGCCAAGTTCGCCTTCAACAGTTACGTCATACTGGTGAGCATATTCCACAACCTTCTTTGTCAAAGCGACATTCTCCTCGTAAGGCAGAGAAGAGCCGTCGATCATCACTGAAGAGAAGCCCATGTCCACACAGCTCTTGCAAAGCTCGAAACTGTCACCGTGGTCGAGGTGGAGCACGATCTCAGGATGATTGCATCCAAGTTCCTTTGCATACTCGACAGCACCCTGTGCCATGTAGCGCAGCAATGTCTGGTTGGCATAATTGCGGGCACCTTTGGAAACCTGAAGGATAACCGGAGATTTCAAATCGGAAGAAGCCTTAATGATAGCCTGCAACTGCTCCATGTTGTTAAAGTTGAAAGCAGGAATAGCGTAACCGCCGTTGATAGCTCTCTTGAACATCTCACGAGTGTTCACCAAGCCTAATTCTTTGTAGTTTACCATAATTATAATTTTAAAATTTTAGAGATGTACTCATCTTATATATCTGATTGCAAAGTTAATATTTTAATTTCGTTGTGCAAAGTGATACATTGTTTTTTTAATATTAAGTTTCGCAAGAAAAACGCCCCTGTTTATCAACTTTTGGTTTATCTTGCAGGCAATGAGTGAAAAATAAGTTAAAAAGAATGGTTATGTATCAATAAATACTTATCTTTGCAATATTACGAAGTAAAACAATCAGACATTGAAAATCAACATATAAATCAATAACTAATGAATAATAAACAAACATGCGTAAAACCGGCTGAAGGAAAGCTGGGTATAATGGTTGTGGGATGCGGAGCCGTTTCCACAACATTTATGACAGGTGTGCTCATGACAAGAAAAGGACTGGGTAAGCCTGTCGGCTCTATGACCCAATATGATAAAATACGTGTAGGCCGCGGAGCTGACAAAAAATATATGCATTACAGCGACATCGTGCCGATGGCCAAGCTGGACGACATCGTCTTCGGTACATGGGACGTGTATCCGCAGAATGCTTATCAGGCTGCGATGTACGCCGAGGTGCTCAAAGAGAAAGACATCAACCCCGTGCGTGACGAGCTCGAGAAGATCGTCCCGATGAAGGCTGCGTTCGACAAGAACTATGCCAAGAGACTTGACGGCGACAATGTGAAAGACTGCAAGACACGTTGGGAGATGGTGGAAGCACTGCGTCAGGACATCCGCGATTTCAAGAAGGCCAACGATTGCGCACGTATCGTGGTGCTCTGGGCAGCCTCAACAGAAATATATGTTCCCTACAACGAGGAGGTACACGGCACACTGGCTGCTCTCGAACAGGCCATGAAAGACAACGACTGCGAGCATATCGCTCCTTCGATGTGCTACGCCTACGCAGCCTTGTCTGAGGGTGCGCCGTTCATCATGGGTGCTCCTAATACCACAGTTGACATACCGGCAATGTGGGAAATGGCCGAAAAGACAAAGATGCCCATCGCAGGCAAGGATTTCAAGACAGGACAGACTCTCGTCAAGAGTGGTTTCGCTCCTATCATCGGCACACGCTGTTTAGGACTGAACGGATGGTTCTCTACCAACATTCTCGGCAACCGCGACGGTCTCGTGCTTGACGAACCGGCCAATTTCCGTACAAAAGAGGTGTCCAAACTGTCAACCCTTGAGACAATCCTCAAACCTGACGTACAGCCCGACCTTTATGGTCACGGCAACGACGAGGACACCCAGTATTATCACAAAGTGCGCATCAACTACTATCCTCCACGCAATGACAACAAAGAAGGATGGGACAACATCGACATCTTCGGATGGATGGGATACCCCATGCAGATCAAGATCAATTTCCTCTGCCGTGACAGTATACTTGCCGCACCTCTCTGTCTGGACCTCTGTTTGCTCAGCGACCTTGCCGCACGAGCAGGAAGATACGGCACACAGCGTTTCCTTAGCTTCTTCCTCAAGAGCCCGATGCACGACTATACCAAAGGCGAAGAGGCTGTCAACAACCTTTATCAGCAGTACACCATGCTGAAAAACGCTATCCGCGAGATGGGTGGTTACGAGGCTGATGAAGAAATCGACTAATCAGAAATAACAATTCCTATGAGGGGATGTATCATTTGTTTGTGTGTGATACATCCCCTTTTCTTTTACCAAGTCGAATTTTTTATATTTAGAAACGGAATTTTTTATAATATCAAACGAAAACAGCGAACAACGACTAAAAACAATATTACCAATGCAAACCCGTTCTCCCAAACCTAAGAAAGGCTTGTTCCGCCTCGGCTTACTGCCCCGCATCATCATTGCAATCATATCCGGCATCGCTTTGGGATATGTTGTTCCTGATTTCATAATATGCGCCTTCAACACGTTCAACGGCATTTTCGACCAACTGCTCAAGTTTCTCATTCCGCTCATCATCCTCGGACTGGTCACTCCGGCCATTGCCGATGTGGGCAAGAATGCAGGCCGTATGCTCTACATCACGGCCTTCATAGCCTATGGAGCCACCATTCTCGCCGGATTCATGGCCTACGGATGCAGCGTCACACTGTTTCCTTCGCTGATCAACGACTCCCTGACATCATCGCTGCAAGAAGCCGGAAAGGGCATAGCGCCGATATTCACAATCAAGATTCCGCCTATCATGGAGGTCATGACGGCGCTGGTGTTCTCGTTCTTGGCAGGACTGGGAATAGCCACCTCCAATTCGACGGCACTCAAACAGGGTTTCAACGAGTTCAAAGAGATTATCACAAAAGCCATCAGCAACGTCATTATCCCGTTGCTGCCGATATTCATCTTCGGTCTGTTTCTCGACATGTCGGCATCCCGGAAAGTGAGCATCGTGCTTGCAACATTCATTCAGATTATCGGCATTATATTCCTTATGACTTTCGCGATGTTGCTGTTCCAATACCTCATAGCTGGCCTTGTGACACGCCGCAATCCCCTCAAACTGCTGTCACGTATGCTCCCCGCCTATTTCACGGCACTCGGCACATCCTCGTCGGCAGCCACGATACCGATAACATTGCAGCAGACGCTGCGCAACGGTGTGGCGCCGGAGATAGCGGGATTTGTCATTCCTCTGTGCGCGACGATACACCTGTCTGGCAGCACATTGAAGATAGTATCCTGCGCCGTGGCTCTCATGCTGATGCAGGGAATGCCCTTCGATTTCATGCTGTTCACGGGTTTCATCCTCATGCTGGGCATCACGATGGTGGCGGCACCCGGTGTTCCCAGTGGCGCTATTATGGCTGCGCTCGGCATACTCAACACAATCTTGGGATTCAACGCCGAACAACAGGCCATGATGGTAACGCTTTACGTGGCAATGGATAGCTTCGGTACGGCCTGCAACGTGACGGGCGACGGTGCGATAGCGCTAATAATGAACGCCATTGCAAAGAAAATCCGGATGGCATGACTTATCTATTGCGCCGCAACAGAGTCTTTATTTTTGTGCAACTGGATTTTCATCTTTGTTCGACCGAGTTTTTATCTATACGCAACAGGGGTTTCGTCTTGATACAATATCATCCCGCCCGGCCAATATATTCTTCAAGAGGAATGTGGCATTCTGATTGCGCGCCACGCCGGGAGTGATTTTGTAAGAATAGCTGACGCCCGTTCCGAGTTCGATCTCGAAACAATAATTATGGAATACGGAAGGATACGTGTCAGCCATCTTGGACAGTTCGAGGTCGTGGGTGGCCACTATTCCCGTCACATTCTGTCCCGACATATACTCGAGAAACAGTCTCGAACCGTTGAGCTTGTCCACGGAGTTGGTACCCTTTAATATCTCATCGAGTATTATGAGGGTGTTGCTTCTCGACGCGCAATAATCCATCAACTGCCTCAGCCGTAGCAGTTCGGCATTGAAATAACTTATTCCGTGGGTCAGATCATCGGTAGTACGCATGCTCGTGAAGAGCGAGAAGACCGACACCTTCAGTCTCTCGGCAAACACGGGCATGCCGTTCAGCGCGAGGATATAGTTCACACCGATTGTGCGCAGGAACGTACTCTTGCCGGCCATATTGGCTCCGGTGATGATATAATAATTGTTGTGGGCGAGCGAAAAATCGTTTTTCACCGCATTTTTCCCCACAAACGGATGATACAAGGCGGTCGCATCGTACACTACCCGGTCGCTATCCACCACCTCGGCAGCCACCGCCGATGTCTCATTATAGCGCAGGGTGGCCATCGAGACGAGCGCATCCATGCGCCCGATGCTCTCTATCCATGTTTCAAAACGGTCCTCATAGCGGTTGCGCCATAGAAGAAATCGGCGCACAAGAAAGAAATCGCTGAGCATGAACATGTCAAAGAATATAAGTCCGAGAAGGTTTGCCCGTCGGTCGATATCGCCAAGAATACGGTCCATATCACGAAAAGACACGAGCGCGTCATCAAGCCTACGGGCAAGCTGCAAAAGCTCTTCCGAACGCACGGCACACTCCTTCTCGCTGCCGGCAACGGTCTTTTCGCCGTCCAACGAACATATAAGCGCCACCAGACGATGGCATGCCCGCATGTGCTTATGTAGATTGTCTACCGTGCGCGAGATCTTTCTCAACGGTCCGGAGCACACCATCAGCACAATAAAAAACTGGAGTATGCCCCACATCACGGGCACGGCTGACGGCACATAGCCCGATGCCGACAGCAAGATGAGGATGAAGAAAACCATCAAAACCGTCGATGCCGCCACGAGAGATGGGACAGACGCCGGCGCGGCGGATATACGCATCTGCCGCACGGCTTTGATTGAGGTCACTATCTTGTGCGTGTCTATCTTATCCCCCACGGCCGAAGCCATGAATTCCTCGCGCCACTCCACGAGCCCGGCCAGTTCGTCCACGGCCTCACGCCTGGCTTTCACGCTTGCAGCCGAATGTTTGTCGTCTTCTCCGGCAGATAGTGACAGCCATCGAGCCAGTCTGTCGCTACCGTCAGTTGTCACTGTGCGACAGATGCGATTGTAGAGCGATCCCGAGCCGAAAATATCCAGATCGAACGAGAACGGATGGTGAGCATCTACATAACGGGCGCCGTCATCAAAATCGGAAAAGTCGCCGTGAATGTATTTCAGTTCCCGTTCATTGACCGCAATGAGAGCCTCGACATGCTCTATACCGAGCGCATTGGCTGCATCGGTCTTTCTCACCGCAACATAAACTATCATCGACAGAGCCGCCATCGACAGCCCAATGATGAGATGACCGCCTGTCGTTGCCATCACCAGAAAGGCCACAAACGCAGCGAATGATACTATTTCGGCCGTCACGAAGAGGCGGCTGCGCCGTTTGAGCGCCCTCAACCGATTGGCGTATTTCTGTTTTCTCTGTGTATAATATTTTTCACGTGTGTCCATCAGCACAAATGTCTCGATGAAAAGATCATCTCCTGTCAATTATTATTCTCCGACAAGCTCCTTGGCGGCGTTCTCTATCGGCGTCGCAGCCACAGGTCTGCTACCAGCCTTGCCATACCAGAACGATGTCGTGGACATGTCCACCGTACCCGGATCCCAACACAACATCTCGAGGTAGAAACGCATGTTCTCGTTGAAGGGTATGCCGTCCAGATTGCGCGTACGGAAGAATGTGTTGTATCCGTGCGAACTGGCCTCATCGGCGCGCGGTGCTCCTCCGAAGGGTGTATGGAAAACGTAGACCGGTGCCCACGAACTGTTGTAATAGTCCTCCGTGCCGGTTCCGAAGTGGGATGGGAACTTATCGTCATCCACCCATATCTTCTCATCGCCCTCACCATACCACCGCGGAGCGTGATTATAGAGTGTCATGACATCGCCCATATACACTCCCTGTCCGCTGATGTGGGTGAACAGCCAGTCGAGATTGTCGTTGCTGTTGTAATCATTCTTGATCTGTATGCCGTCCTCGTTGCGCCATGAGGCATGAAAATACATCGAACTGTCGTCCCAGCGATAGTCGCCCACGGTGACCTCGAGCGACGCCCGGATGTCGAAACCGCCCACATTGCGCAGCGACACGACCGCATCGTGCGAGTATGGCATCATCCATCGCGATACCACTGTGCCCCGTCCGTCGGCATCGAGATACCAGCTTTTGACGGCAAAACCACCCATTCCCGCACCACTGAAATCGGACAGCGGCACCTCTACGGTCTTTTCGCCGTCAAATGTCGCGCAGACCACAATGTTGCGCATAGCCTGTGCATACACGGCCGAGTCGGCATTCACCTTCACACGTAGATTACGCACGGCCTTATTGCCTCCGGGCAGCTTCACGGCGAGCTCTTTGCCCGGAGCGATGTTTCTCGCGCCACACTTATACACAGGTCCTTCGGGCGTTGCGGGATGGCTCAACATAAAATCGGTGGCGAAAATATCCTTCGACGCTTTGGTCACTGTCTCCAGCGAAAACGTCTCCACAGCCGTACCCTCGGGATAAGTGCGATAATTGATACCATAATATTTTGGTGTCGGAGCCACGCCCGGCTGATCCTCGAACGTGATCTTGCAGTGACGCGCATAGGGTATCGGCAGAAAGAGAGTGTTGCCACCCTTGCCATTGGGTTCGTAACTGGTGTGCGGCAGAAGCATACCCCGTCCCATCTGACCGATGCCGAAAGCCATCAGGTCATAGGCCGGAACTATCCATCCCGGAGTGTCCGAGCCGTCGAAATAGAAACGCATGATGCCGCGCTTGTCTATTGTCGTGAGCCATATACGGGTGATCACGCCCGGTCCGTCGCAGTCGAACATCACCTTCTCCTGACGTCCGCCGATGTTCTCGATGCGCTCGATGCCGAACCCGTCGTCATTGGCAAACCATCCCGGTTGGTCGGGAGCTACCGACCGACGGTCGTGACTGCTCACCTGCTGGCAGGTATACGGCACGGCAGAGAGGCGCGTGGCGGCATCATACGACACCATCTCGCGCAAGAGAGACGACAATGTTATCACATCCGAACAATATGCCGCGGCCGAAAACATGACCGACATCGCCACAGCAAACACATACTTTATTCTCATTGTTTACAAAAGTTTAGGTTTTATCATTTCCCCATCCGATAATGGATAGGTCGTATTTTGATACAAAAATATAAAGAAAAATCCACATCAAGAAACTATTTTGAAAAAATAGACTTTTTACCTCCAAACCCACACACGAAACATACGGGCAAAAAAAAAGGACTCCGCCGAGTCCCAAAACCTTTTGTTAACCTTAAATCTAATACCATGAAAAACATTGCAAATTTAATGGATTATGTTCATTCTCACAAGTTTACAAGCTTTCATCATATTTGAATTAATACTTTTTAACTATGTTTTGATGAAATTGCAGAATTATTTCGCGTTTTGGCAAAATCCTTTCTGCAAATCACTTATCGGGCAATATGCACACGCCGAGTTGTTTCTTACCGTCCATGAGGATTCTCAACGGTCGGTCAAAATGCACATGACGCACATACCGGGTCTCTTCTACGGCCGGCATGGCATCCAGGATATCCTGTCTGAAGAGTCCGTTGCCGGCAGCCGGATCGATGGTGAAATAGCCCACACCGAAGCTGGTGAGATTCTGGAAGAAGTGCGTACCCTGACTCGGTTCGACACGGTAATTCTTCAAAGCCACCTCGACGATAAGCCGTGCGGCACTGATATGCGGCCACTTGACCGGTATGCCGAGCCAGTAGTCGCTCGAGCCCCAACGTCCCGGTCCGGCAAGCACATAGTTGGTTCCGGCATCAAGAAACTTGCGGTTGATGCTCTCCACATCTGCAGCAACGGCAGGATTGTTGACCGCGCTGAAATTCTCGTCGGTCTTCACATACACCACATCGCTTATATCCTCCACTATGCCGTGACCGAGCGAATTGTCCGAGCGCAACAGACACACATCGTCCGGCACCTCGGTCAGGTCCTCGTCGAGCATCTGCTTGGTATCCACTATCGGTCGGATCTGCAGGAGATAGAAATCACCCGTGCGGTCGTCATTGAGGTTGCATGCAAACTCCACCTCGACAGGCCGGCGCATACACTCCGAGCCATATTTCATGGTGGTCTGCAGCAGTTCGGGCAACGGGAACACACCTTGCTGCAACACGCCGCTGAAAGAGATGATCTTGCGTCCGCCCTCGTATATGCCGTCACGTATCACCTGGTCGTAAGGGTCGTAGGTCGAGGCGATATAATTGAGCGAGCGGTCGGCATCGGCCTCCTTCACCCTTAGTTTCAAGATATTAAAACCGTCGTCCACGGAAAAGTCCGAACCCGTATGCGTCATGTCGAGAGCATAGAACCGTGTCTGCGTCTCGCGCAGGGCCGTCTCCATCTCGCTTGTCTGCAACACCTGTGTGGGATGGTAGGGCGACACACGGAGCGTCTGACCGCCGTCCACGATATACTTGCCCAGACCCAGAGCGAGGGAGGCTATGCCATCCTCGGCCTTCTCGTCGCCGATGGGATAATAATTGATGGAGCGGAGCACTCCGCTGATATTGGGATAGTAGCGAGTGTCATACTGTTTGCCTACCACCTCCTGCAGGATGACGGCCATTTTCTCCTGGTCGATCACATTGCTTGTGGCCGTCATATAGGCCTTTGAGTCGCGATAGTACACCGAGGCATAAACACTCTTGATGGCGCATGCCAGCATCTCGAGCATGGCGTACTTGTCCTCGAGATAGGGTATCATATATGTGGAATAGATGCCTGCGAAGGGCTGATAATGGGCATCCTCGAGCAGCGAGCTCGAGCGCACGGCAATAGGACTCTTCACCGCATCGAAGAACGTGAAGAAATCGGCCACAAGCGCATCGGGCAGCTGGGCTTTGAGAAAGCAGCGCAGAATCTCGCTGTCGGGAGCATCGCTCAGAGCCACCTGATACAGGTTGTTGTGCTCCATGAACTGGTCGAAGATGTCGGTGCAGAGCACCACCGTCTTGGGTATCATCACCTTGACGCCCGGAAACTTGTTGAAATCGGGATGTGTCTTGACGATGTTGTCGAGGAAGGCCAGACCGCGACCCTTGCCCCCGAGCGAACCGTCACCTATGCGCGCAAAGTGGGAATAGGCGTCAAACTTCATCCTGTCGAACACGGCCACCACTCCGAGATTCTTCATGTGACGGTATTGCACGATGGCATCGAAGATGATCTTACGGTGCGCATCCACATCTTTGAGCTTGTGCCACGTCACTTTCTTGAGAAAGGCCGACACGGGGAAGATGGCGCGGGCGGACAACCAGCGGCTCATGTGGTTGCGCGATATGTGATAGAGCATCGAGTCATAGGGAATCTTGAAGATGTTGTCCTGCAACTCCTTCAGACTGTGTATGCGCATGATCTCGCTCTTCGTGACGGGATCGCGGAATATGAAATCGCCAAATCCCATGTGTTCCTCGAGCAGACGTCGTAGGTCGAGACTCATCTTCTTGGATGTCTTGTCCACGAAACGGAATCCTTCGGCCTCAGCCAGGGCACGGTTGTCGGACTCCGAACTCTCCATGATCAGCGGCACATACTCGTCGCAGCTGCGTATGTGACGCAACAGTTGCAGTCCCGCATCGGCCATCTTCCGACCGCCCACGGGAAACCGCACGTCGCTGATCACGCCGAGCAGGTTGGACGAGTATTTCTCATACAGGTCGAGTGCCTCTTCGTATGTACGGGCCAGTACCACCTTTGGACGTCCGCGCATGCGCAGCGTGGCCGTGTGGCGGTTGAGCGCCTCGGTGGAGAAACGCTTGCTCTGCATGAGCACGTAGTTGTAAAGATTGGGCAGTATCGAACTGTAAAAGCGTATGCTGTCTTCCACAAGGAGTATCATCTGCACCCCACCCTCGCGTATGTCGTGCTCCAGATTCATCTTGTCCTCAATGAGTTTGATGATGGAGAGTATGAGATTGGTGTTGCCCAACCAACAAAAGACGTAGTCGAAAATGGAGAGGTCCTCGTCCTGCATGCGTCGTGTGATGCCGTGGGAAAAGGGCGTGAGCACCACGCAGTGAATATTGGGAAAACCGGCCTTAATGTCGCGTGCCACGCTGAAAGCGTCGTTGTCAGCATTGCCGGGCATACATATCACGAGGTCGATGTTCATCGTGTTGAGCACGTCGTATGCCTCCTCGGAGGTGCTCACCTGCGTGAACGTGGGCGGATAGCGCAATCCCAATTCAACGTATTCGTTGTAAATCTTCTCCTCCACACGTCCGTCGTCCTCGAGCATGAAGGCGTCGTAGGGGTTGGCAACGATGAGCACGTTGTATATGCGCCTCATCATGAGATTGACAAAGGTGACGTCTTTCAGGTAAAACGTATTGAATTCCTGCGGTATGTTGTTTTCTTCCATCTGTATGTATGGGTGTTGAATGATGATAAAAACTTTTGTGATGGCAAAGATAGTGAAAGGTGAGCGCAACGGCAAACGAAAAAAAACTTTTTTTCAGTTTGACATTGCCGAACCGCATCCTATCTTATATAAAGATAGTGAAAGGTGAGCGCTTGGCGGCAAACGAAAAAAAACTTTTTTTTCAGTTTGACATTGCCGAACCGCATCCTATATTATGAAAAGATAAAACAATTTGACAACAATAGAAAATCATTTGCGGGCACATCCTAAATTTAACATTCCTTAAGGCTGATTTAACACGACTTTTCAAATCGAACCAATCGAAGGCGAAAATAACGCCAAAAATAGAGAAAATCAAATATCTTATTGTTAATCAACAACTTAAATCATTTCGCACCTCAGCAACGCCTTCGTCGATTTGCAAAAAAGCCTTACTTGCATTGCGAAAGGGACCCTTTCACCCTCCAAAAGGGGCCCTTTTAGGAGGCGAAAGGGTCCCTTTTGGAAAGCGGAAAAGGCAAGAAAACAGTGCGAATATATATCTATTACATATAAACAATATGTTTTCGCACGGCCCGAAGAGAATTATCGAATAGAAATATGGAATTTTTGGCCTCTGTAGATTTCTAAAACGGGTGGAGAAACCGGAGAAAATCGAGTGACGGTTTTAACATTATATAGAGGTGATTTTGGGGGTATTTTGTTAAAGGATGTAAATTCG
Organism: uncultured Prevotella sp.; assembly: GCA_905202125.1. Classification (GTDB taxonomy): domain Bacteria; phylum Bacteroidota; class Bacteroidia; order Bacteroidales; family Bacteroidaceae; genus Prevotella. The sequence continues at coordinate 151 of CAJKQX010000064.1, read as the reverse complement.
CAGACAAAGGGCATCAAACTTTTGCGGCCGCGAAGGAGGATTGAGAAAATGAATATTACGACATGTATGTTATGCCTAATGGACACATGAAATTACACTAAACCCAAATCGTCATTAGACCGCCAATATGTTTAAATCAGATGATTAATAT
>CAJKQX010000063.1 GCA_905202125.1 uncultured Prevotella sp. | reverse complement strand
GGCCACAGTCAAGGCCAAAGGCCTCAACGCAGCTACGGTGAGCAATGGCGATGGTTTTTTCTCCATCTCCGTTCCTGCCGGCACTCAACTCGAGATCACCTGTCTGGGTATGACCCCCAAGACAGTGAAAGCTGCCAACAACATGAAAATCGTGCTCGAAAGCGATGCACATGAAGTGGACGAAGTGCTCGTGACAGCATTCGGTACAGCCAAGAAATCAGCATTCACCGGCTCGGCAGCCGTGGTGGATTCAAAGAAGCTTGAAACCACACAGGTGACAAGTGTGACCGATGCGCTGGCCGGTGCCGTGCCCGGTGTGCAGCTCCGTTCGTCCAACGGCGAGCCGGGTACCACCTCAACCATAAACATCCGTGGTTTCAGCTCTCTCAATGCAGACACAAACCCTCTGATCATTGTCGACGGAGCTCCATATAGCGGCGACATCGCCAACCTCAACCCGAACGACATCGCCAGCTTGACAGTGCTCAAGGATGCCGCCAGCAACGCCCTTTACGGTGCGCGCGGTGCCAACGGTGTCATCATGATAACCACCAAAAACGCAAAGGTTGGCGACGCAAGAGTGACATTCGACGCCAAAGTGGGATGGAACACACGCGCCCTGCAACACTATGATGTGATCAAGAGCCCTGCCCAGTATTATGAGACACAGTACAAGGCTTTGAACAACTACTATCTCGACAACGGTTACAGCGCCGAGGAAGCATGGAAGATGGCCAACGCCAACATCACTGGTCCTGTGGCCAACGGCGGTCTGGGCTACAACGTATATACCATTCCCGACGGACAGATGCTCATCGGACAGAACGGCCGACTCAACCCCGCCGCCAAGCTCGGACGTGTGGTGAACTATCGCGGAACCGACTATCTGCTCACTCCGGACGACTGGGAGGACGAAGGCACACGCACAGGTCTGCGTCAGGAGTACAACCTCTCCGTAAGCGGTGCTACCAACAAATCCAATTTCTACGCATCACTGGGATACCTCAGCAACGAGGGTGTGGCATACAACTCCAACCTCGAGCGTATCACAGGACGTCTGCGCGCCGACTATCAGGTGAAGAAATGGTTCAAGATGGGTGTGAACATGTCGTTCGCACATTTCAATGGCAACTCGCTCAACGCGACTGAAAACGGTAAAGAAACATCTACCGCCAACCTCTGGGCTTTCACCTCGCAGATAGCTCCCATCTACCCGCTCTATCTCCGCAACGCGGACGGAAGCTATATGTACGACAGCAACAACATCCTCATGCGCGACTTCGGTAACGGAATGAACGCAGGACTGACACGTCCGTTCATCAACGACGCCAACCCGCTGCAGACCATTCTTCTCGATACCAACAACCACGAAGGCAACGCCGCTTCGGCCAACGGATACATCGATATCGAGTTCTTCCCGGGACTGAAACTTACCGTCAACGGCACATACAACCTCGACGAGACTCGCTTCAAGCAGGTAATGAACCCGTACTACGGACAGTATGACACCACCGGAGGTACTGTGATAGTAGAGCACGACCGCAACTACAACTACGACATGCAGCAGTTGCTCAACTACACCACAACCATCGGTCAGCACAACAACGTCAACGTGATGGTGGGTCATGAGTACTACAACAGACTGGGATACGGCCTCTACGGTTCCAAGCACCAGATGTTCTCACAGAGCAACAAGGAGCTCAACGGTGCCGTGGTGGACAATCAGAACGCCGGTTCGTCAAAGAGCCGCTACAACAACGAGGGCTATTTCAGCCGCATCCAGTACGACTACGACAACCGCATCTTCGCGTCAGCCTCGTTCCGTCGCGACGCTTCGTCACGTTTCCATCCCGATCACCGCTGGGGTAATTTCTGGTCGCTGGGCGGCGCATGGCTCATCAACAAAGAGAAATGGTTCAACGCTCCCTGGGTGAACGAACTCAAGGTGAAAGCCTCTATCGGTTCGCAGGGTAACGACAATATCTACGATTACCTCTACACCGACATGTTCAGCATCCGCAACAGCGGCGGCAACGTGGGTGTGGTATTCTCAAGAAAGGGTAACGAGAACATCACATGGGAGACCAACACCAACTTCAACATCGGTACAGAGTTCATCCTCTTCAAACGCCTGAGCGGTAGCCTCGAATTCTACCACCGCAAGACCACCGACATGCTCTATGCTTTCGGCGTGGCTCCTTCACTGGGTTACTCTTCATACTACGACAATGTGGGCGACCTCTACAACTCCGGTTTCGAGCTCACCCTCAACTACAACGCCGTGCGCACAAAGAAAGTGAACTGGGACATCAATTTCAATATCTCTACCCTGCGCAACCGCATCACCATGCTGCACAAAGACCAGAAGCAGACCACAGCGTATGACACCAAGGGTAAGGAATACAAAGGTTACCGCAGCGAAGGCTTCTTCATAGCCGAAGGTCTGTCGATGTACACATGGTACACCAAGGATTATGCAGGCGTGGACAAGGAAACCGGTAAATCACTTTGGTACAAGAACATATACGAGACCGACGACAATGGCAACGAGGTATGGGCAGGTCGCGAGACAACCGACGACTACTCGAAAGCCGACTACTACGTGACCCACAAGTCGACCATTCCTCCTTTCTTCGGCGGTATCGGCACATCAGTATCGGCCTACGGATTCGATTTGACAGTGAACTTCTCGTTCCAGCTCGGCGGCAAGGGCTATGACAGCACCTACGCTTCGTTCATGTCATCGCCGACAACACAGAGCGCGGGCAGCAATTTCCACAAGGATATCCTCAACTCATGGACTCCCACCAATGCGAACAGCAACATTCCGCGTCTCCAACTGGACGACATCAACTCGGCATCCATGTCTACACGATTCCTCACAAACGCAAGCTACCTCAACATAGAGAACATCAATTTCGGCTACACACTGCCCGCAGCTCTCACACGCAGATATGCCATCAACTCGCTGCGCTTCTATCTGGCATGCGACAATGTGGCCTACATCTCTGCCCGCAAAGGTTTCGACCCGCGCCAGAGTTTCACGAAAAGCTCAAACGCAACAAACTATGCTCCCATCAGATCGTTCTCACTCGGTATGAATGTAACATTCTAAACTAAAACAAAGAATATAATGAAAAAGACAAAAATATACTCGCTGTTGGCAGCAACGGCAATATTGTCACTCACTACAAGCTGTATCGATGAGACATTTCCCGAGAGCGGAAGCGCCACAAGCGGTCAGGTGAGCGGCTCCACATCGGCTCTGGAAGCAGCCGCAAAAGGTATCGCGCCACAGATGGTGCAGGGATATCTCGTTTACGGAAAACAAGTACGCGAAAGCGATATGGCCTATCCGCAGTTCATGATAGCACAGACCGAGATGCTCGGCGACATGTATCCGGGTAGCGCGGATGCCACAGGCTACGACTGGTATCAGCTCTACAACACCTTCAACGGCAACATGAACCAGAACAGCTACGAGTCTTTCCTGCCCTGGTTCACTCTCTACAAATTCATCAAGACTGCCAACGACATCATCTCTTTGGTAGATATCGACGATGAGAGCGTGAGCCCCGAGGCCAGAAAAATCGTAGGTGGCGCATACGCCGCACGTGCCTACGACTACTATCTGCTGACAGTATTCTTCGAGCCGAAGGCCAACAAGTACACCGACTGCTCAAAAGTGCTCGGACTGACCGCTCCTATCGTGACCGACAAAACGACAGGAGAGGACGCAAAGAACAATCCCCGTGCTCCGCACGACGAGATGATAAGCTTCATCCTGTCCGACCTCGACACGGCCGAGAAATGTCTTAAGGACGGTTCGACAAACGACAAACACCTGCCCGACCTGGCAGTGGTATACGGTCTGAAAGCCAAAGTATATCTGCTCGACGGCAATTACGGCGAGGCTGCCAAATATGCCCGTCTGGCCATCGACAACTCCGGCGCGACACCTATGAGCGAAGACGAATGGACCAATCCCTCAACAGGATTTGCAAAGGCATGCTCTTCGTGGATGTGGTATTCAAGCTACGACGCAGAGAACATGACAAACCTCGCCAACCTCGCAGGATGGCTGTCTTCCGAATCGTCATGGAGCTACGGCGAACTCGCTATGTTCTGCATCGACCGCAAACTGTATGAGAAAATCAATCCGACCGATTTCCGCAAACACGTATTCCTCGATCCGGCCAAGTACGGCTACTATAATTACAAGACAAGCCGCGACCGCAAATTCATCGAAGAGGCTCCCGACTATCTCTCTCTGAAATTCCGCTGTCTCGAAGGCAATACCGGCGACTTCACCGTAGGTGGTGCAACAGACGTGCCGATGATGCGTGTCGAGGAAATGTATTTCATCGAGGCTGAGGCCGTAGGAGCTTCCCAAGGCGTGGACAAAGGTGTGGAACTGCTCAACAAGTTCATGACACAGTATCGCGACCCGGCATACAACTGCACACTGACAGACCTGCGCGAATTCCAGCTCGAGGTGCTCACACAGATGAGAATAGAATTCTGGGGCGAGGGCAACGCCTTCCCGTCGGCCAAACGTCTGCAACCGGGCGTAATGCAAAACTACACCGGCACAAACGCTCCGTCCAACTCGTATAAGGTGAACTGCGAAGGCATGAAGCCTAACTGGACACTCGTGATACCGCAAGACGAGGTAGACGCCAACGTCGCACTTCAAGGCAAGAACAACCCGAACCCGTCTCAGGCCATCACTTATCCTTCGCCGATAGACGAGTATTCCGAGCCTAAAGCCAAATAAATCACGGTAACACATTATATAATATCACAACTGAAAATTATATGAAAATAAATAAATTATTTACAGGTTTCATTGCATTGGCATCGCTGTTTCTGGCAGCATGCTCAAGCGATGACGACTACTCCTGGGATAAGGTGAGCGGAGCCCAGGTGTATTTCAGCAACAGTCTGCCGTCAAAAGTGGATTTGAATAAGGATGAGACCTCATTCAGCTTCCCGCTGAACCGCATCAATACAGAAGAAGAGCTCACCGTGAAACTGACACTCACCGATGAGACGGGCAAATTCAGCATCCCCACGGAAGTGAAATTTATCGAAGGCCAGGCCAAGGCAAACATCACTGTGACCTATGATGCCTCAGAGTTCGAAAACGACGACTACAAAGACGTGAAGATCAGCATCGCCGGAAGCGAGTACACCACTCCTTACGGTATGTCGACCTACGCTTTCAGCGCGGGCATACCGGCTCCGTTCAAGAGCTTGGGTAAGGCAACACTCGACGATAACTACCTTGAGGTGGAAGGCGCAGAGGTCGAAGTGCTTCAGAGCATCGAGAATCCGAACATCTACCGCATCATGCAACCCTACACTGAGATAACCGAATTCTTTGTATCGAAGGGATGGGCCGCAGCGATGGGCCATGCTGCAGATTACTTGGATATCTATGTAATGCAGCCGGGCAACACTCTCGGTGGCGTCACGGTGACACAGAACGACCTCGTGTACTACGACCCATTCACACTGGGTATGGACATATTCGGTCTCGGCATGGAAACAGGATGCTATCACCCGGCAGCAATCGGCCGTGGCGAAAGTGCATGGACTCACAACCGCGTATTGTCATGGCAGGAAGACGGCACACCGGGACAGATTCAGCTCGCTCCGCTCTACATGACTGAAGAGGGAAGAGGAAATGACCAGTCTGTAAACGACGGCGTGATCGTCATCACATTCCCCGGCTACAACCCGAAGGATTACTCTGTTGATGTGAACTATCTCGGAGCATTCGTCGACAAGAGCGAAACAAGTTACGCTGTGGCAAACGTTGAGATGGGTGCCGATGTAGAGGAAGTGCAGATAGGTGTCATCGAAGGCAACAACGTGGATGCCGGTCTGAACGACATGCTCAACGGTGCTGTCGAGACAGTCACAGTGAAAGAGAGCGGCGAGGTGAGAGTGCCGTGCAACTATTCAGGCACATGCACACTCATCGCAGTATCTTATGGCGAGGGTGACGCTCAGGACTACGGCTATGCCACATTCAATTTCGCACTGCAGGGCAGCGACTGGAAATCGATAGGTACAGGTTTGTACACCGACTACATTTTCCATCTCAACCTTATAGATGAAAATAAGAACCCCGCACCTGAGGTGACTTATCCGGTAGAGATTCAAGAGAACACGAAGACTCCGGGCGTTTACCGTCTGATCAACCCATACGCGCCGGGCACCTATGGATATCGCGGCGATTTCGGATTCGATGATTCTCAGGACTACAACATTGTCATCGATGCTCACGACCCGGACGCCGTATTCATCCAGATGCAGCCGTTAGGACTCCCGGACGAAAACGACGATGACATGCTAATATTCACCAACGGCGGCTTCTTCATCGACAACGGCTACGATTTCGAGACTGTCAAGAAGGCCGGACACATCAAGGGTAAGCTTGTCGACGGCGTGATCACCTTCGAGAAAAAAGAGCTCATGTTCTCTTACGAGTCAATCATCGGACAAGGACGTGCAGGATATGCAGACAAGGAGAACGACACAGAGGTGCTCGTACTGCCCGAGGCAGTGAACGCAGCGGCTAAGGCTAAGGTAAACAAAGTGCGCAAGACTATGAAACTGAAAGCCGGCAAGAACAGCACACTGCGCCGTAAATGTAATGTGAACACAAAGAACATCAGATTCCAGATCACTGATAAATTCAATGTTAGCAGAGCGAAATTCAATAAGTAATTTAAATATCTGTTGAGTAAATGAAGGTGGAGCGGCAATACTTGATATTGCGGCTTCACCTTTTTAATGTTTAATCCAAGCGCAACATACATCATAAACCAACAAAAATATACAAAAAACGATATGAAAAAGATATTATTGGCAACAGCTGCGTTGTGCGTATCGATATGCGCAACGGCCATCCCGGCCAAGCGCGGACTATGGCAGACCATACGTCTGGCGGATGGTACTGAGGTGAAAGCCGAACTGCGCGGCGATGAGTTCATGAGCTATCTGCAAACAGAGGATGGCCGCAAATTCACACTCAACGAGACCACCGGCCTCTACGATCGGGCCGACATCGACCTTCTCCAAAAGAATGCGGACGCCATGCGCGCCTTAGGCAAGAGCACCCGACGCAAGGGACCGGCCAATGTCACCATCGGCGGCGACCACCAACCGTATGTCGGCGAGAAACGCGGACTGGTGATTCTGGTGGCCTTCCAGGACGTGCCGTTCCGCGACGGACACGACAAGAGTCTGTACAACCGCATCCTCAACGAAGACAACTTCAGCAATGATATGGGATTCGTGGGCTCCGTACGCGATTATTTCCGTGACCAGAGCTACGGCAAATTCCTGCTCAGTTTCGACGTGGTGGGCCCCATCACCATGCCCAAGACACAAGCCTATTATGGCGGAAACGACGCTTCGGCCCGCAACCCCAAGAGCAAAGGCATCGGAGAGATGTGCGAGACGGCTCTTAACGAAGCCGACAAAGTGGTGGACTTCAGCAAGTACGACTGGGACGGCGACGGCGAGGTGGACCAGGTATTCTTCCTTTATGCCGGTCGCGGCGAAGCTTCCGGCGGCGGAGCGAACACCATCTGGCCTCACGAGTGGACCCTCGGCGGCGCATTGGGATACACCCTCAATCTCGACGGCAAGATAGTGAACACCTACGCCTGCGGCTGCGAGATGGCCACCAACACACGCATCGACGGCATCGGAACAATCTGTCACGAGTTCTCACACTGCTTGGGACTGCCCGACATGTACGACACGGCCAACGACAGCGGCAACTACGGCATGTGCACATGGGACATCATGGATCAGGGCAACTACAACGGCGACTCGTTCATACCGTCGGCCTACACCGGTTGGGAGCGCGTCTACGCGGGATGGAAGGAACCCATCGAACTGACCGAAACCACCTCCGTCACAGGCATGAAAGCCATCGAGGAGAACGGCAATGTGTACATAGTGCGCAACGATGCTCATCCCGACGAGTATTATATTCTCGAAAACCGCGGTCGCAAAGGTTGGGACTCGGCCCAGGAGGGCGAGGGTCTGCTCGTGGTCCATGTCGATTTCATCCCGCAGATATGGGCAAGCAATGGCGTGAACAGCTCAAGTTCCGACCGTCAGCACTGTTTCCCGATAGCCGCGGACAACTCGTACAGCTACGCCAGCATCGCCGGAGACGTGTTCCCGTACAACAACGTGAACAGCCTGACCAACGAGTCAACACCGGCCGCAACAGTATTCTACAAGAACACCAACGGCACGTTCTTCATGAACAAACCGATAACCAACATCACCCGCAACGCCGACGGCACCATCTCGTTTGATTTCTCCATCACCGAAGACCGCTCAATCCTGTACGAGTCGTTCGACCAATGCGACGGCAAGGGAGGCAACGATGGCGTGTTCAACACTCTCGGTGCCAACAAGAACGTGGGTCAGGGCGTAGTGAAAACCGACCTCGAGGGATGGACATACACCACGGCCGGAGGTGCTAACAAATGTGTGTTGTTCACCGGCGCAGCAACCACACCCGAGTTCAATATCAACGGTGAGGCCACACTCACATTCCGTGCCGGACCGCTCTCGGGTGGAACCAATTCGACCCAACTGACCCTCTCGGCCGAAGGCAACGTCACCCTCGACAAGACAAATCTGACAATGAAGGCCGGAAAGATGTCGGATTTCTCGGTGAAAATAAGCGGTAACGGTCCTGCAAAAGTAACATTCACCCCTGGCAACCGATTCTTCCTCGACGAGATCAAGGTGGAGTCGTCCGAGACAACGGGCATCGACAATATCGCAGTATCCGACCGCCCGAGCAACAGCAAACGCATCAACAACCGCGTGTACACCATCGATGGCAGATACGTTGGCACAGACATGCGCGGACTGAAGAATGGAATCTACATCGTGAATGGCAAGAAGTACGTGAAATAAGGATATCTCCTTCACACAATCAACTGATAAAACGGGTGGAAAAAGTTCCATCCGTTTTTTATTTTACATATTGTAAAGGGAGAAAAACGAGGTTTTTACACTCGATATCAGGAAATTTATTTAAATTTGCGAAGAATAATAGAAATCCTCAAACAAGCTTTATCTACATGAGAAAAATCATATTCACCACCCTACTCTCCATTGCCTCCGTGGGCATGATGGCCGGACCCGACAACCTGAAAGTGAACCATCTGACAAACCCGACAGGCGTAGACAATACAACACCGCGCATGGAATGGCGATCCGAAAGTATCGCACAAAAGACATACAGGGTGCTTGTGGGCACCGACAGCAGTGCCGTGGCCGCCGGCAGAGGCGACACATGGGACAGCGGCACAAGAACATCCGACAGGCGAATTGTATACTATGGCGGCCGCAGGCTGACTCCGCACACCACTTATTACTGGCGTGTCATCGTGGCCGACGACAAGGGCCGCGAAGAGACATCGGCCGTGGCACGCTTTGAGACGGGCCTGCACGGTCAATGGGAGGGTGCATGGATAAGCGACCACAACGACCGGGAGCATCGCGCGGCACCCTATTTCCGCAAGGCGTTCAGCGTGAGCAAGGAGGTGAAGGCGGCTCGCGCATACATCTCGGCCGGCGGACTGTTCGTGATGAGCATCAACGGCCGGCGCGTGGGCGACCATTTCCTCGACCCTGTATACACCCGCTACGACCGTCGCTGCTCGTACCTCACGTTTGATGTGACAACAATGTTGCTCGGCGGCGACAATGCCGTGGGCGTGGTGCTCGGCAACGGATGGTACAACCATCAGGCCAAAGCCGTGTGGGATTTCGACCGCGCTCCGTGGCGAGGCCGTCCCGCTTTTTGCATGGATCTGCGCATAGAATACACCGACGGCACAACTGAGACGGTGAAAACTGACCTGAGCTGGCGCACATCGGAAGGTCCGCTCGTGTACAATAATATATATACGGGCGAGCACTACGACTGCCAACTCGTGCAGAAAGGATGGGACTCTCCCGGCTTCGACGACTCCCAATGGCACGGGGTACGCCTGCGCAGCGCTCCCGCACCTATCATCTCGTCGCAACAGATGGAGCCTATCCGACTGGTGGAGAAAATCAAGGCTGTGAAGATAAACCGTATAAACGACACCACATACGTATATGATTTCGGCCGCAACATGGCCGGCGTGACCACTCTTCGCATCAAAGGCAAGGCGGGCACACGCCTGAGCATAGCCCACGGCGAGCGTTTGTATGACGACGGACGCCTCGACCCCACGAACATCGACGTGTATTATCGTGGCGACAAGAGCAAAGAACCGTATCAGACGGACATTGTGACGCTCAGTGGCGGGGACGACTCGTTCATGCCTGAATTCAGCTACAAAGGATTCCGCTACGCCCAAGTGACGTGCAGCGAGCCCCTCACGATGGACGAAAACAACCTCACGGCCTACTTCGTACACAGCGATGTGGCGAGCGCCGGAAGCATCAGTTCGTCCAATCCACTGCTCGACAAGATAGTGGAAGCCACACGCGCGGCATACATATCCAACCTCATGGGCTACCCCACCGACTGTCCGCAACGCGAGAAAAACGGATGGACGGGTGACGGACATCTCGCCATCGAGACGGCGCTCTACAACTACGATGCCTTCACCGTGTACGAGAAATGGATGCAGGACCACCGCGACGAGCAACAGCCCAACGGTGTGCTGCCCGACATCATTCCTACCGACGGATGGGGCTACGGCACCGACAACGGGCTCGACTGGACCAGCACCATCGCCATAGTGCCCTGGAACATGTATCTCTTCAGCGGGGACATCAAACCGCTGCGCGACTGTTACCGAAACATGAAACGCTATGTGGACTACGTGGACCGCAACAGTCCCGACCATCTCTCGGCATGGGGACGCGGCGACTGGGTGCCGGTGAAATCGCATTCGGACAAATGGCTCACATCGTCCATCTATTTCTTCACCGACGCCACCATCCTCTCAAAAGCTGCACGACTGATAGGCCGAAAGAGCGATGCTGAACATTACGCACGTCTGGCCGACGACATCCGCAAGGCCATCAACGCCCGCTTCCTCGACCGCGACAAAGGCATCTACGCCTCTGGCTCACAGACCGAGATGAGCATGGCGCTGATGTGGGGCATCGTGCCCGACGACATGAAGGCCGTCGTGGCGCGCAATCTGGCCGGCAAGGTGAAGGAGGCAGGATATCATCTCGATGTAGGTGTGCTCGGAGCGAAAGCCATACTCAACGCGCTGAGCGAGAACGGATACGCCGATGTGGCCTATCGCGTGGCCGTACAGGACACTTATCCCTCATGGGGATGGTGGATAGTAAACGGCGCCACCACTCTGCTCGAGAACTGGGACCTCAAGGCCACACGCGACATATCGGACAACCACATCATGTTCGGAGAGATTGGCGCATGGCCGTACAAGGGTCTCGGAGGCATCTTCCCGGACGAGAAAGCGCCGGGATTCAAGCATATCATCCTCCGACCCAACTTCATCCGTGACCTCAAACAGTTTGAGGCGCGCCACAACACGCCCTACGGCGAGATAGTGTCGGCATGGAAATGGAAAGGCAAGAAGGTGGTATATGATGTGACAGTACCCCAAAACACCACGGCAACTCTCTACATTCCCGAGGGCATGAAGGACAGCGGCACACGCGAATTGGGTCCCGGAACGCATCGTATTATCATAAAATAACACGATAATTGATGTAGTTAAAACTAATTGCATTAACTTTGCACTCACAATCCGCAGCGGTCTCTGCAACACGTACGGCGGCCGCGGATGGCGACAACAGATACAGACAACAAAGCGTAAACATAAAAAACAATAAAACTATGGCAAAAAAAGCTCTTTTGATGATTCTCGACGGATGGGGAATCGGCAAACATGGTGCGGGCGACGTGATATACAACACCCCGACACCTTATCTCGACTATCTCACAGCAATAAGCGCTCACTCCCAGCTTCAGGCTTCGGGCGAGGACGTGGGTCTGCCCGACGGACAGATGGGTAACTCGGAGGTGGGTCATCTCAACATCGGTGCCGGTCGCGTGGTTTACCAGGATCTGGTGAAGATCAACCGTGCCTGCAAGGACGGATCGATCATGCAGAATCCCGAGATTGTAAGTGCTTACAGCTATGCAAAAGAGAACGGCAAGAAGCTGCATCTCATGGGACTGACGTCCAACGGCGGTGTGCACTCATCGCTCGACCATCTCTTCAAACTCATCGAGATTTCCAAGTCGTACGGACTGGACAAGACCTTCGTACACTGTTTCATGGACGGCCGCGACACCGACCCCAAGAGCGGTATTGGATTCATCAAACAGCTCACCGACGTGTGCGCCGCCAACGATGCTCACATAGCCTCTATCGTGGGCCGCTTCTACGCAATGGACCGCGACAAACGATGGAACCGCGTGAAAGAGGCTTACGACTTGCTCGTTGAAGGCAATGGCAAGAAGGCCGACGACATGGTCAAGGCAATGGAGGAAAGCTATGCAGAGGGCGTGACCGACGAGTTTATCAAACCTATCTGCAACGCCAATGTGGACGGCACCATAGGCGAGGGCGACGTGGTGATATTCATCAATTTCCGCAACGACCGTGCCAAAGAGCTCACTCAAGTGCTCACACAGCAGGACATGCCGGAGGAAGGCATGCACACGATAAAGAATCTGCAATACTACTGCATGACTCCTTACGACGCATCGTTCAAGGGCGTACACATCCTCTTCCCGAAAGAGAACGTATGCGATACTCTCGGTGAATATCTGAGCAAGCAGGGCAAGAAACAGCTGCACACGGCCGAGACAGAGAAATATGCACACGTGACATTCTTCTTCAACGGCGGACGCGAGGCTCCCTACGAGGGTGAGGACCGCATCCTGGTGCCCTCTCCCAAAGTGGCTACATACGACCTCAAGCCGGAGATGAGCGCATACGAGGTGAAAGACAAACTCGTGGGCGCAATCAACACTCAGGAATATGATTTCATCGTTGTCAACTTTGCCAACGGCGACATGGTGGGTCACACGGGCGTATACAACGCCATCGCCAAAGCCGTGCACGCCGTGGACAACTGCGTGAAGGACGTCATTGAGGCAGCCAAAGCCAACGACTATGAGGCTATCATCATCGCCGACCACGGCAATGCGGACAATGCCATCAACCCGGACGGCACCCCCAACACCGCCCACTCGCTCAACCCCGTGCCGTTCATCTACGTGACCGACAACAACAGCGCCACAGTCAAGGACGGACGTCTGGCCGACGTGGCTCCGTCTATACTCCATATCCTCGGGCTGGAACAGCCTGCCGACATGACGGGTGAGAACCTCATCTCAGACAACAAGTAATTTATCCACCTTAATTTATATTGGCGGCGACCCGGAGCAATCATTCTCCGAGCCGCCGCCATCATATCTTCCCGATGCCGGCATCGGACAAAACGCATGAACGTAAAGATAGAGAAAAGCTGGCAGGAGCGTCTCAGCCAAGAGTTTGACAAGGATTATTTCGCAAAGCTCACCGACTTTGTGCGCGGCGAATATGCATCGGGCACGTGTTATCCTCCGGGCTCGCTGATATTCAACGCATTCAATCTGTGCCCGTTTGACAAGGTGAAAGTGGTGATCATCGGGCAGGACCCGTATCACGAACCGGGCCAGGCCCACGGTCTGAGCTTCTCGGTCTGCGACGGCGTGGCGTTCCCTCCGTCGCTCGTCAACATCTTCAAGGAGATACACGACGACTGCGGCAAGCCCATGCCTCAGTCGGGCAACCTCACACGATGGGCCGAACAGGGTGTGCTGCTGCTCAACGCCACACTCACGGTGAGGGCCCATCAGGCCGGCAGCCATCAGCGACGCGGATGGGAGACATTCACCGATGCCGCCATACGGGCACTGTCTGCGGGGCGCGAACATCTGGTGTTCATACTCTGGGGCGGCTATGCGCGGTCGAAGGCCTCGCTCATCGACACATCCAGACATGTCATACTACAGTCCGTGCATCCTTCGCCGCTGTCGGCAAACAGGGGCGGATGGTTCGGCAATCATCATTTTTCATTGTGCAACAGTCAGCTCGCGCAGTGGGGAATGACACCCATAGAATGGTAGAAGAAAACAAAAAAGACAGAAACATGTACATACCACCGATAATAGAAATAGGCGAGGTGCTGGTGTCGGCCGACATCATCACCGAACGGTTCTGCTGCGACCTCGACAAGTGCAAGGGCATCTGCTGCGTGGAGGGTGATGCGGGCGCACCCGTGACCGAAGAGGAGATAGGACACATTGAAGACGCTCTCGACAAGGTGTGGAACGATCTCTCGGCCGGAGCTCAAAGCGTGATAGACAAGCAAGGCGTGGCCTACGTGGACCGCGACGGCGACCTCGTGACAAGCATCGTGGGAGGCAAGGATTGCGCTTTCACGTGCTACGAGAACGGATGCTGCCTGTGCGCGCTCGAGCGGGCTTACCGCAACAATCTCGTGGATTTCTGCAAACCTATAAGCTGCGCACTCTACCCCATACGCGAGAAAAGGCTGAGCTGCGGAGGTGTGGCGCTCAACTACAACAGATGGGACGTGTGCCGCGATGCGGTGAAGAAGGGTCGCGAACTGGACCTGCCGGTTTACCGGTTTCTGAAAGAACCGCTCACGAGACGATTCGGCCAGGAGTGGTACGACGAACTGTGCACCGTGGCGGATGAACTCATCCGGCAGACGGGCGGAGAATTAACCAAAATTGGGCATTAGACCGACAATGGGCATGAATGATGGTTATCGTATTGTCTGTTCACGTGT
>CAJKQX010000062.1 GCA_905202125.1 uncultured Prevotella sp. | reverse complement strand
AGGTCTACAGGCTTGAGTGAACTCGCCTCAGACACACTCAGTGAAACACTACCATGAGATTTGGAAAATACTGCCTCAATGGATAAAAAAGTCGAGCCAAGATATTTCTTGACCCGACCCTATAATTATATAATGTGTAAGTTATCAGACCTCACGCATTTATCTTATTCGATAACAACGAGCGGTGAGTCTTCCATGACGTTCTCTCCCTGTTTTACACAGATAGCTGTGACTTTTCCGTCTTTCTCGGCTTCAAGATTGTTGGCCATCTTCATGGCTTCGAGCACAATCACTGTGTCACCCTTCTTCACCTCGTCGCCAACGGCAACTTTGATTTCGGTGATTACGCCGGGCAGCGGAGCTTTGAGAGCATTGGCTGTATTCACGTTGGCTGCTCCTGCTGTTCCGCTGTTCTCTGCCTCAGGCTGAGCGGCAGCCTTCACCACAACCTTCTTTTTCTCAGGTTCAGGTTCAGCCTCCATCTCCACGTCATAGTCAACACCGTTGACATTGACCTTAACAATATTTTCTACGATTTCGCCGATGGTCACTTCGTATTTATTGCCATCAATTGTATATTTATACTGTTTCATTTTTGCTTGTTTTATGGACGTGATGTCATTTGCAGGATATGAGCGTTCCACAATGTGTCACGTCGTTTGATTGTAATTATTCCGGGTTCCTTGTCATGAACGTTATTACCTTTGAATTCATGCAGAGCCAATGCAATTGCCGCATAGGCGGCTTGTGTATTCTTTTCCATATTGTCCGTGTTTATTACATTGGCATACATCCATGTTTCTTAGCAGGCAAGGTCTGGCGCTTGGTGGCAAGTTGAGCCAGTCCGCGACAGATGCGGAAACGAGTGTTGCGCGGTTCGATCACATCATCGATGTAACCGTACTGAGCGGCTTGATATGGATTGGCAAACATCTCGGTGTATTCGTCTTCTTTCTCGGCAAGGAATGCTTTGGGATCTTCTTTGGTCTTGGCCTCTTTGGCACAGAGCACTGCAACGGCACCACTGGCACCCATTACGGCAATCTCGGATGTAGGCCATGCAAAATTGAGATCGGCACGCAGCTGCTTGCATCCCATCACGATATGGCTTCCACCGTAGCTCTTGCGCAGGGTGACAGTAATCTTTGGCACAGTGGCCTCACCGTAAGCATAGAGCAACTGAGCTCCGTGCAGGATGACTGCATTGTACTCCTGACCTGTTCCCGGAAGGAATCCCGGCACATCGACAAGCGAAACGATAGGAATGTTGAACGCATCGCAGAAACGTACGAAGCGAGCAGCCTTGCGGCTGGCATTCACATCGAGTACGCCGGCGTAACATGCGGGCTGGTTGGCAACAATACCTACGCTCTGACCGTTGAAACGAGCAAAGCCTACGATGATGTTCTTGGCGAACTTGGCTTGTACCTCGAAGAACTCGCCATTGTCAGTTATCGCGCTGATGACCTTGTACATATCGTATGCCATGTTGGGGTTGTCGGGCAGGATGTCATTGAGCGAATCCTCCATACGGTCGATAGGATCGGTGCACTCAATGCGCGGAGCTTCCTCTGTATTATTGGAAGGAATATAGCTGAGCAAGGTCTTGATGAGAGTCATAGCTTCCTCCTCAGTCTTTGCAGTGAAATGGGTCACACCACTCTTTGTGGCATGAACAGAGGCGCCACCAAGATGCTCGGAATCGATGTCCTCGCCCGTTACGGTCTTCACAACCTTCGGACCGGTAAGGAACATATACGAAGTGTTCTCCATCATAAGGATGAAATCGGTCAATGCCGGAGAATAAACGGCACCACCGGCACAAGGACCGAAGATACCCGAAATCTGCGGAATCACGCCGCTGGCAAGAATATTTCTCTCGAATATCTCACCATATCCGGCAAGAGCGCAGATACCTTCCTGAATGCGGGCACCACCCGAGTCGTTCATACATATCACAGGAGCACCCATTGTCATGGCCATATCCATCACCTTGCAGATTTTCTGCGACATGGTTTCAGACAGCGAACCACCATTGACAGTGAAATCCTGAGCGTAGACATACACCAGTCTGCCATCTATTGTGGCAGAACCTGCAACAACTCCATCACCGAGATACTGCTTTTTCTCCATGCCGAAATTGTGGCAACGATGCATTTTGAACATATCATATTCCTCGAACGATCCTTCGTCCACGAGCATGTCGATGCGTTCACGGGCTGTATATTTTCCACGCGCATGCTGCTTTTCTATCGCAGCTTCGCCACCTCCAAGACGAGCTTTCTCGCGTTTGGCGACCAACTCCTTGATTTTTTCTAATTGTTTACTCATAATATTTTATTGTATTTCTCTTCATTTCAAGCGGAATGCAAATGTACGAAAAAAAAAGTATTCAAGAAAGAGCAATAATGAAAATCGCACTTTATGGCGTTTTTTATTGATAATTTCTACTCGTTGTGCATTGACGAATCGACAAAAGCCAAAGGCATGAGATCTTTGATGCTGTCGATGCAATACACTCCGTTGGTACCATAGAGCAATATCCGGATGGGCCTCTTGTATCTGTCCTCAATACCGAGAATCACCTGTCGGCAGGCTCCGCAAGGGGTTATCGGCTCGGCCAGGAAACCGTCATTATTACATGCGGCGATGGCAAGGGTGTCAACAGCCTGTTCGGGATATTGAGATTGGGCGGCAAATATGGCTGACCGCTCGGCACATAATCCCGAGGGATAAGCGGCATTCTCCTGATTGGCCCCGGTCACGACGTGGCCATTGGCAAGTCTAAGAGCGGCTCCTACATGAAAATGGCTGTACTCGGCGTAAGCATTCGCGGTGGCCTTCTTTGCGATGGCTATAAGTTCTCGATCCTGTTCGGGAAGTTCCTCGAGAACGCAAAACATCATCCGGATGTTGATATTAATCTCTTTCATAATCGATGGATTTTTCTATTCTTTGTCGGCACCATAGCCTCCTTTTTGTATTCATAGGCACCTATGTCGGGGGCATCGTCGCGCCGTGAGCCTGTGATATCCAGCGGCTCGGCCGTGAGCACATCAGCTTTGTCTATTGCCGGCGATATGCTATCGAGACTGAAATCATATCTCTGATTGTCAATGTCGATCTTACGGAAATGCTTTGCACCGGCCTTCACAGTATCGGTGTATTCCTCATACACCACATTAACGAAATGCAGACTGTCGTCTGTCATGATTTTCGGGGTACGGATAATGGAGTTGCTGAAATCGAAATTGAAGATATTGCCCTCCACGTCCTCATGCACGGCCGACAGTTCGTCCTGGGAATATCCGGTGATAAGGGAGTTTCGGCATGTCAATTGGTGTAACGGATATTTCAAAGAACTGAATCGCAGAGCTACTCCACGGTTTGCATCAAAGGGATAAAACTGGGCGAGAGTGCAATTGTTCATGTTCACGATGCCGCCATCAACATACAGACAGTCGTTCAGTGTGTTGGCCAATAGAGTGTTACGCAGTTCGACATTGGAATTGGTCACAGACAAGGCCGTGCCCTGACAATTGTATATCGAGCTGTACTCCAATGTCAATGTAGGTTTGGAAACATCCGACGAGTCTACTACGACACCATCGAAGGTACTGTGAATATCTGTGTAACTGATGCGATTATCATATGATGTCTCATGGAAGCGCAAGCCCTGCCATTGTCCGCTCACATTGTCGTAGGGCAGATAGTCGAACATAAGGTCGAGCCGGTCGCCTCTCAGCACGACATTATTCTCGGCAGTTCCGGCACAAACCAACCGTCCTTGCACATCTATGCCCGCATCGCCATGAAAATAGAGAGTGGTGCCTGGAGCAACGGTGAGTGTCGCATTTTCGGCAACAGTCAGTCCTCCATATATCACAATGGGTTTTGAGGTGTTGCCGATGGTTGCATCTTCATAGATCCGGACATTACGCATAAGGTCGGCATCCCACGAATAGGCATTGAGATTGACTTTCTGTTGCACTCCACTCTCGAGAGCAAACACCAGATTATCTTCTATCTTACGAGGGGAGCCGTTGTTGTTGGTTGGCGACGTGAGTTCCACAAAAACGCGTATGCTGTCTTTGTTTCTTATTTCGATATCGTTGACCTGATATCCGGAGGTAGGACTGAGATACACTCCGTCTACGTTCACTCGGAATCCGTTCTGATTACCATGCTCAAGCCGCACAGAGTTGCATCGCAGACCATCGCCCGACTTATTATACACCCAAAACGAACGTGTGGATGATGGCACGGTGGAGAAAACAGTGTCGAGTCTTACCGTATCAACGGAGAATGTGAGGATATTGGACGGTGAAACAGTAAAAGAATCTTCATCGTCACAAGAGGAAATGGCAAGCGCCACGAAAATTGTCAATATATAAAATAATATTCTTGATTTCATATAAAGAACAACGCTACTTTTTGCTTTTTATTGTCTTATTGTGTTTATTATGAAAGATGTGACATACCGGAATATCTGATAAAGAAGCTAAATGATGCAGACCTTTCGTCATGAATTACAATGTGATATCGCAAAATGGCTCAATCAGATTGAGGATTTTGCTCTATCAGCTGCAACCGTCCGACAATAGAATCCGGAGGCAAGAGTGTACCAGGCGAGGTCACGGCGTTAGCTCCTATTCGGCATCCATCGCCCACCAAAGCTCCAAACTTGTCCACACAGGTTGATATCCTTTGTCCTTGATAAGTGACAACGATGTTTTTGTCTTTGCGTTCATTATAATGGTTGGCCGTGATCGAACCGGCCTCAAAGTTCACATCACATCCTATGATGCTATCGCCGATGAAATTGAAATGTGCCACGGCACTACGATTCATTATGATACTTTGTTTTATCTCGCAACCGATACCCACTTTGGAGCCTTCGGCCAGATATACGCCTCCGCGCAGATAAGAATGAGTACCGACGAAACAGTGTGGTCCGATGATGGCCGGAGCCTTTATCGTGACATCATGCCCCAAGGTGGCGGTACTATGAATCGCGACACCGTTTTTGATATTATAGTCATCGCCAAGCGTCGGCAGCATTGCCTCGATGAGCTGAGGCAGACTTGTCGTGATCTTCCACGGAGCGGCATGTATATCGAAAGGAAATTTTTCTTTAATAAAATTGTAAATCATTATTATCGGTTTATAAGACTATTGTTGATAAAAACAGAAAAAATGGTGGCGAGTCGCAATTATTGTACATGACCCGCCACCATTATATAAAATTCCTGAGACCGTAATTTCAGACAAACGGTCATTTCGTCAGATGTTCGATAAAGAATGTGGATATCTGTCGCATCAAGTGATTGCGGGTATTGCCTCCGTATATGCTGTGATTGCGGTTGGTATAGAAATTCTCTTTGAAATCTTTATCCGCCTGAACCAAAGCTTCAGAGTATTCGAACACATTTTGCGGATGCACATTATCATCGGCCATACCATGACAGAGTAGCAACGCGCCGTGCTGTTTGTCCACACGTGCTATCGGATTGACGGCATAGCCTTCTGGATTCTCGTTGGGCGTACGCATGTAGCGCTCGGTGTAAATCGAGTCGTAGTATTTCCAATTTGTCGGTGCGGCAACGGCCACTCCGGCCTTGAACACGGGGCGTCCCTCGCTCATACTCATCAAGGTATTGAATCCGCCGTAGCTCCATCCCCAGATACCGATATTGTTTTTATCGACATAGGGCAAAGAACCGAGATAAAGTGCCGTCTCAACCTGATCTTTCGACTCGAGGTCGCCAATGCGCAGATAGGTGCATTTCTCGAATTCGGCTCCGCGACCACCCGTGCCACGGCCATCAACGCATACCACGATGAATCCTTTGGATGCGAGATAATAGTCGAAGGCTCCGCCCTGCCCCATTGAACCGGCATTCCACGAATCGACAACTTGCTGACTGCCCGGTCCGCTATACTGAAACATGATGACTGGATATTTCTTTGACTCGCTGAAATCGGCCGGCTTGACCATCCATCCATCTAGCTTGACGCCTTCGGAGGTGGTAAACGAGAATATCTCTTTGGGAGTGAAACCATACTGTGCCACCCTCTGTTTCAGTTCGGCATTATCGAGAAGTGTTGTCAATACCTTGCCATTATTGTCGCGCACGGTGTAAACAAACGGGGTATTGTAATCGCTCCATGTGTTTATGAAATATTTGTGGTCGGAAGAGAATACCGCCGTGTTCCATCCTTTGCTATCGGTCAGACGCTGTACTTTTCCGTTTTTATGCGCTACATATATCTGGCGATCGTGTGCACTGATAGCTGCCGACTGGTAATAAACATCGCCCGTGGCTTCATTGATGCCGTAAATGTCAGTAACATCGGATTGTGCATCGCCAATGGTGCGCAGGAGTCGTCCGTTGATGTCGTAAAGATATAGACGCATGAATCCGTCGCGATCGCTCGGCAACAGTATCGTGTTCTTTCCTATAAGGATATTTCCGACAGCCTCTTCTTTCACATATTTTGGCACACTCTCTTTTATCAAGAGTTGTGAAACGGTGCTGCTCGGGTTGACACCATAAAGACACAGTTCGTCTTGATGGCGATTCATGGTGTAGACGATTATCTTGGACGGATCGGCCGTCATCTTGATACGCGGTACATAGCTGTCGGCCTGCAAAGGTACATCAAGCTTGCGGGTCTTATGGGTCTTGATCTCGTAACTCCATACACTCACCACCGAATTGTCTTGACCGGCTTTGGGGTATTTGTACGAATAAAGTCCGGGATAATACTCATACTCTCTCATATCGGGAGCCGCTCCTCTGAAATACTGCAATGAATAGGTCTTGACTTTAGACTCGTCGTATTTGACCCAACAAATCATCGAGCCATCGGCATTGAAAACCAACGAACGGGAGAGTCCGAACTCCTCCTCGTTGACCCAATCGGGAATACCATTGATTATCTCGTTTTGCTTACCGTCTTTGGTGACTTGGCTTTCGGCATTGTCATACAGCAATTTCACAAGATGGACATTGTTGTCACGGACGAATGCCACCTGCTTGCCGTCGGGCGACCAGACCGGCACCTGCTGCGGACCGCCATCCGAGAGACGTTGCAATTTACGGCTGGCCACCGTATAAATATAATAAACAGCCTTGAACGAACGGCGATAGATGCGCTCGGTTTTGGTCTGGATGAGCATGCGGGTTCCGTCGGGAGACATTATGTACCCATCAAACCCGTCGATCTTCTCCCCCATAGTGTTGTCGACATCAAACAATACGTCGATTTTCTTTCCAGTACGAAAAGAGCATCGCTGTATCTGTTTGCGGTCATCACTGATGCGGGCAAACATATCGGTACCCTCGATGGGGTCGATGCCGCTGATTGTCTTGGCTGAGAATTTTCCACTTGTGATATCCTTCAAAGTGATATTCTCGGCAGCAAGCACGTTTGTAACACTCATAAATAATGTTGCACAAATTACCAATAAACTATTCATTACCTTATCTTTCAAAATAAATATGTGCAAAGATAGGATTTTTTTCTGTATTTTTGCACAACACATAATTAAATATAAGGATATTTAATGACAGAGATACCATACAACGATTTTGGCAGCTGGATAAGAAAGCAATTTCCCTTTCGCGTACAGAAAATATCTGTCGATGCGGGATTCACATGTCCCAACCGCAATGGCGACATCTCTCACGGGGGTTGTATCTATTGCGACAACCGCACGTTCAATCCGGCATACTGCAACCGCTGCCGTAGTATAAAAGAGCAAATAGAAGACGGCAAACGGTTTTTCGCAAGGAAATATCCGGACATGAAATATCTGGCATATTTTCAGGCTTTTACCAATACTTACGGCTCGATAGACGAACTGAAGAGTAAATACGAAGAGGCTCTTGCGGTGGATGATGTCGTCGGGATAGTAATTGGTACGCGTCCCGACTGTGTAGAGGACCGTGTGCTCGACTATATTGCCGAACTGAACGAAAAATACTTCACCATCGTGGAATATGGAATAGAGAGTGCGAACGATGCCACTCTCAAATACATCAACCGCGGACATACATTCGAGTGCAGCCTGAACGCCGTGAGAAAAACAAAAAAAAGAGGCATCCTCACAGGCGGGCACATCATAATAGGTTTGCCGGGTGAAGACAAAAACGAAAGCATAAGACAGGCATCCATGATATCGGATATGGAGCTTGATATTCTGAAAATACACCAACTGCAGGTAATAAGAGGCACGAGACTGGCATCGGAATACGAAAAAAGCAAATTCCATTTATACAGTGTCGACGAATATATTGAGGTGATTAGCGAATATATCCAACATCTTGACAAGAATATCATACTTGAACGATTTGTCAGCCAGTCGCCCAAAGAGTTGCTTATTGCACCGAAATGGGATTTGAAGAATTATGAATTCACCAACCGTCTGATAAAATATATGAACGACATGGGTGCTTTTCAGGGACGATATTTGCAATGAGAACCACAGATGCGCATGACATGGACATAACAGAGTTTATGACAATTTGCCCATTTTGAGCATCTCATCAATCGACACCTGTGGATTTCTTTGTACAAAACGGGCCACCTCACTTACATATTTGTTACTAAAAAAGTCCTTATCCAAAGCCTTGTTGACTGTCCAAAGAATTTTTCCGATATGCAGATTCTTGTCATATTGTGACCGGATATTCTGTCCGTGCATGGGGTAGACACTCAAAAGATAAAAACAAAGGCAATCGGGAATGATATATTCCCGAGTCATATTCTTGCGTTGTCCTTCGTTGTAGTATCTTTTATACAACGGATAATCTTTGCCCAAATATTTGTCGAGGGATATGCCGATAGAACCGTCGCCCACGACAATACTCTGATTTAATGCACCAATCTGTGAATAAATGTATGGTACATCAATGGCCGGTATCATCTTTCTCAGTCTGGCAAAGGCATCGTTCAACCGCTTGTTGATATCGCTCATGTCTCCATAAGACAATTCGACATCAGTGATTATGGATTGCAATGTCGTATCTTGATAGAAATTCAAAAACTTGCTATTGATGTCATAATCGTTCACCTCGCCTATTTGCAGGACATTTTCTATCAATGTACGTGTCTCCGTGGGATATTCTATATTCATCTGTTGCAAAGCGGCGAAATCGCCTGTGGTAAGATATCGACTCTCAATACGGTCGTATCTTTTCACTTCAATCTTCGCACGTTGATTTTTGCTATCTGCTTTGTTCAAGTTGAAATTGCAGGATACACAAAAAAACAAAGCAACAGGCAATATATAATATAATCCTTTCACGAACAACTTAATTATATAAATCGTTCACAAAAATAGCAAAAAAATATTATATCTGCAAGTATTTTGTTAAATAATCAAAGTTTTAAACCCCAAAATGCTAACTATTTTTAAAATTCCGAATTACTTACTGTGTTTGAAATTCAAATCGGTATATTTTTTTCTGCCTTTGAAATAATACTGCCATAACAAAAACACATTGTTATGGAATGTGACAGATCTATTCACTCGTTTGGATTGTATCATTTTTCTGGAGACTTTGAACTCTGAACGCCAATCGAGAAATGCCTTACGACCCTGTACGATTGCCTTGAATTCGGGATAATTTCGATCTACGAGCAAACACTTTATAGCGGCCACATAGTCCAATATGCATCTTACGGTCATAACATGAGCCATTTCTTCTTCATTCACGTTTTTGTAAAGCATAGTCAGATTGTTACGAAAATTGAGAAAAGTCTTGCGCGAATTGCCTTTTGGCAACGTACCTCCTCCAACATGAAAAACATGACTCGTGGGTACACAATAGATCTTACGGCCCATGAGGCACAAGCGCCAACAAAGGTCAATCTCCTCGTTGTGTGCAAAAAAACGACTGTCAAAAGCTCCGGCCTCCCAAAAATCGGCACGGCGTATCATCATACAAGCACCAGTGGCCCAGAATATCTCGGTGATATCATCATATTGACCTTCATCTTGTTCCACGTTTGTGAATATTCTGCCACGACAATAAGGATAACCGTAACGGTCTATAAATCCGCCGGATGCTCCGGCGTATTCAAACGAAGATTTATCGTCATAGGATAATAATTTAGGCTGACATGCCGCGCAATCCGGAGTATGATCCATAAAGGACAGCAACGGAGTCAACCAGCCATTTGACACCTCAACATCGCTGTTGAGCAACAAATAGTATTCGGCATCAACCTGCTTGAGTGCCTCGTTATATCCGCCAGCAAATCCATAATTGCGATCCAACACAATGGTTCTGACTTGTGGAAATGTTTGTGACAGAAAGGAAAGGGAATCATCAGTAGAAGCATTGTCTGCAACAATGATTTGAGCTTCTTCGGACGAATATTTGATTACAGACGGAAGAAATTGTTCCAACATCTTTCGTCCGTTCCAATTTAGAATCACAATGGCCAACTTTATCATAACATAATGGCTTTTAATGCTGTCTTATTATAATTGAATTCTCCCAAACGCACCCTCATGATTTGATTGTCGTACTCGGTCTTAGCCTTCGACGCCGGAATTTCCACACGAACATAATTATCGGTGAAACCATGCATCGACTTGCCTTGCGATGATTTCTCGAAAAGCACGTCCATCTCCTTCCCTATGTGTGAAGCATAAAAATCGAGACGTTTTTCCTCGCTGAGTTCTATGAGGCGTTTTGTACGGATTTTCTTTTCTCTGTCATCAACGGTGTAAGGTATACGCAAAGCTGCAGTACCCGGACGTTCGCTATAAGGAAATACATGCAATTGTGTAATTTCGAGAGACTTAAGGAAATCATAACACTCTTCAAAACATTCAGGACGTTCACCACGACAGCCCACCATAACGTCAACTCCAATAAATGCGGACGGCATCAAATTCTTTATCAACTGTATCTTATGGGCGAACAGAGCCTTGTCGTATCGTCGGTGCATCAACCGCAACACCTCGTCCGAACCGCTCTGCAACGGTATATGAAAATGAGGCATGAACGCACGGCTGCCGGCGCAATACTCTATCAGGCCATCATCGAGCAAGTCTGGTTCCATGCTACTGATGCGATAACGCTTGATCGATTGGATATTATCGAGTGCCTTAAGCAAGTCCATGAATCGCTCACCCGTGGTCTTACCGAAATCTCCTATATTTACCCCCGTCAGCACAATCTCTTTTGCACCTTCTTCTGCAGCCTGCTCCACCAGTCGGACAAGAGACTCTATGGTCGGGTTTCGCGAAAAACCACGGGCATAGGGAATGGTACAATAGGTACAGAAATAATCACATCCGTCCTGAACCTTAAGAAAATATCGTGTGCGATTGCCTCGCGAACAAGACGGAGCAAATGTTTTTATATCCTTTGTCTTGACCGAGAAATACCTATGCAAGCTATTATCCGAAGCAAGATTACCGCTATCGTTGCGCTCTGACCAAGCCTCACTGAGAAAACGTATGAGTTCGGCCTTCTCGTTGGCACCCAAAACCAGATCAACACCATCTATCTTGCTTATCTCTTGAGCATTAAGCTGGGCATAACATCCTGTAACAACAACAAATGCACCGGGATTGGTTCGCACCAGACGACGGATGGCCTGACGGCATTTATGGTCTGCCACATCTGTCACGGAACAAGTATTTATCAGACATATGTCGGCCATTTCGCCTTCGTGCGCCGTCCGCACACCCATCTCTTCAAGCATTTGCCCGAATGTGGATGTCTCCGAAAAATTCAATTTACAACCAAGTGTAAAATATATCGCAGTTTTGCCTTGAAAGGCGGATGTATCTATCATTATTTTTAACAATAATCTTTAATTCAATGCAAAGGTACATAAAAAGATAAATGTCATACGGTTTTTATGACTTAATATTTGCAAACGACACGCATTGAGCCAAATATTATTGTCGCTAAAAACATTATGAGATCATTCTTGTACAAATTTGTACAGAGCCTTTGTACAGTCAGTACATGATTCCTGTACAGTCAGTACATGATTCCTGTACGAACAGTACAAAGGCGTTGTATGAAATTCATCGTATTTACCCAATGGTTTGATAATATTTGAGAAAAAAAGCAAGTAAATATTTGGCCGTTTACAAAAAAGAAAGTACCTTTGCATTCGAATTTTGGAAAAGAGACCTCTCCACAATGCACCCTTAGCTCAGTTGGTAGAGCAACTGACTCTTAATCAGTGGGTCTAGGGTTCGAATCCCTAAGGGTGTACCAAATTAAGAGAATAAGGCATAATCACAGCTTAAATTTCTAGAAGTAGAACGGATATAACTTCCTATCAATTAGGTAGTTATGTCCGTTTTTGCATTTATTGGCTGATAACAGATTGATAACATCGGAATATAGACGTGTCTTCGTATTGTTTACGTGGCAATCTCTGCAATAAGCTGATACATAGTTCGTTCGGCATTCCTTTAGAAATGTTAAATCGAAGTGAGTTACTAATATGTTATCAACTGCTTGTAAAAATGTTATCAACTTATGGGCGTAATTAATTTAAGTGTTATTCACAATCGTCTCCACCGAGGTACTGCACAGAAGGCAGTTTCGGTAGAATTGAGGTTCACTTGTGGAGGTAAGCGAAAGTACTTCTCCACTGGTGTGAAAGTGTGTCCGGCTCAATGGTCGGATAGTAGTAAGCGTGTCATTCGCTGCAAGGAGTCTGACTTATATAACAAGCAGATTGATGCCATACTGGAGAGGGCAAACGATGTTGTCATCAAGATGAACTCCAAGGGCATTACTGATTTGGATCAGATTCCTGCCCTTATGCAGGGTGCTGCCAACAAATCCCTAGACTTCATCGCCTACTGCGAGAAGCGCTCCCGAGAGCGCAAGGTAAGCGACCATACCAAGAGAAGATACAAGGTCTTCACCGACTTCTTGAAGACGTATGGCAAAATCAAGGAGTTCTCCGACATCAATATTTCCAAGGTTCGTGAGCTTGATGAGTATCTTCACGCAAAGGGATTGGAGCAGAGTACCGTATATTGCTATCACAAGTACTTGAAGCTGTTCGTGCGTGATGCCTGCATAGATGATTTGATAGACAAGAATCCGTACAACCATCTGCCTTTCAAGATAGAGAAGGGCGATAAGCAGTTTGTTGACTGCCTGCCGATAGACAAGTTCGAGAGCATCAAGCGCCTTCACTTGCAGTACGACTACCTTGCGAAGGCTCGTGACCTCTTCTTGATGCAGTGCTATACCGGTCTGGCTTACTCCGACTTGATGGTATTCGACTTCACCAAGTGTAAGCAGGCAGACGGCAAGTACTACTACCATGCCAAGCGTGTGAAGACTGATACAGACTTCACCTTCCAGCTACTGGCTGGAGCGGTCTCCGTGCTCAAGAAGTACAACTTCAAGCTGCCCTGCATCAGCAATCAGAAGTACAACGAATATCTGAAGGTAATCGGGATGATGGTCAACGTGCCAAATCTGCACTCCCACATGGGCAGGGCTACAGCTGCAACCTTGTTTCTCTCGTTTGGAATGCCGCTGAACGTGGTGGCTAAGGTACTCGGGCATACCAATATCCGACAGACCCAAAGATATGCCCGAACGCTCAACAAGGACGTTTACTCAGCATTTGATAACATAGATGGCAAATTCTGATAACATCCTTGATAACATAAGCGAGAAGATAAATGATAACATAACGAGAAGATAAATGATAACAGATGAGGATCATGCAGATGCATTGGCTAATGGTATCGTACCAAATGTCATCCAACGTGATGGCTGCTGCACGGAGCAGATTCAGTTTGACTATAACGAAGCTACCATAACTGACGAACAAAAGTCAAGTACTAATCCAGAAGATTTGAAGGCATGTCTTGAAGCTGCAGTCATACCGGAAGCCTACAAGGATTTTTTAACCGATGCACAGATTGTAGAGGTCAAGGAGTACACTTCTGATGTAGCAGAGTCTGCTGTACTGAAGATGACTCCCGAGCAGATGCGTGCCAAGGCTCTTGAAGGATACTTCGTGAGGGATGCCGAACGCAATCTTGTCTATTGTCCGCAAGGAGAAATCCTGAGGCAAAAGTCTATCAAAAGAAACGGTCTGATCCGCTACTGCAACAAGCTTGCATGTAAAAAATGCAAGTGCAAGTGTATCATCCAGAAATTTAAGGAGGCAGACTTCAACAAAGACACCTTGATAAAGGCAACTGAAGCAAAACGCAAGCAACTCAAAGAAGAGAATAAAGACAAGCCAAAACCTCCAAGAATGAAGGTTGTGAAGAAGGTTGTCCGTTACGTTTTGCATCTAGACCAGAACAAAATGGACAATCGCAAATGCCTCTCCGAGCATCCTTTCGGAACCATGAAGCGAGCACTTGGGCAATACTACTTTTTACTGAAAGGCAAACTGAAAGTAACTGCTGAGATGGGCCTCTTTTGCCTATCTTATAACCTTCGTCGTGCCATATCTCTCAAAGGTGTACCTGCTTTGATTGCTTCTCTTGGATAATGACCTGTAGGGAATCATATACCATCAAAAACACGCTCTATTAGTGTTCATATCGGCCTTTTTAAGCCCTTATGACGAATTATTTAACATAAAACAAAATTTTAAGATGAAAAAATATATGCCCTTAGAGGGGCTTAGGTGGAGTCGTGATAGCGGTTCTACCCTATGTGACACACCCCAAAACGGCCGTTCTCGGACGGGCTGGGGGGCAACGAGGGCTTCCGGGCTGTTGTGATTTTCTAAGAACTTTTAAACACAGAACAGAGTATGATTAACTACAGTATCGTAATGCGCAGCGTGAACGCAAACCTCCTTGAGATCAACCAGGCTAAGTCACGTATCAACCAGGCTAAGAAGGACGGCAAGGAGCCGGACAAGAAGGACA
>CAJKQX010000061.1 GCA_905202125.1 uncultured Prevotella sp. | reverse complement strand
TGAGGTCTACAGGCTTGAGTGAACTCGCCTCAGACACACTCAGTGAAACACTACCATTATATCTGTACAAACAGACTTCTTTACTTATTGGTAAACAACGTTTGAAATAATATATGTTCTGATTTCCGTTATTTTCAGCCAATATATATTTTATGATTTCTCCATTCGGTAGCTCGTCCTTTTTCTCAAAGTTTCCATTTTTACGGTCATATACATATAGTATAGGGAACGCATTTTCATTATCTTCAAAATCCTCAATGTTGTAACCCGCGGCATAGGTATAATCATTCATATTTTCCAGATTCCTTTCTTCCAAGAACATTTGGCCTAATGTTTTTGCTTTCCCATCTTGTCTTAAAATGACATCGCAATTGCCTGTCATATCAGGTGCGATAAATGAGATACTTTCATCAGAATATGAAATAACATCCGCCTTTTTCTCACCTGAACGCGAAGATGGTTGAAACCAAATCTCGCTATTTTCGGAGAAGCCGTTACCACGTACAACAACTAACTTACCGCTGACAATCGGAGATTCAGCACCGGAGGATGGCATTTCAATGTTTAGTATGTCATTATTCGGGTCTTAATTTTCCGTATCATCAGAACAGGCAACCATTAATAAAACACCATGCCAAGTAAAGGCATGGTGCTTACGTTGAATAATTTGTTCATTATTTCTTCTTCAATGTGATTTTCTCACCTTCTACAGTAAAGGTCATTTCTGTTTTGGTAATGGTACCGGCAATGGTCATATCTTCATAGCTTGAAGTAAATTTACCATTATTCGCATTGTATTGGTATTTCAATACAGCGTTATCAACATACTTGTCTCCATCTTCACTTGTAATGTTTAAAGTTAAATCCGTCTTGCTTGTCAGCTTGATTTGATAAGCATCTTTGTCGGCATTGACTCCTGTCCATACAGTTCCAACAAGTTCTTCCGCAGTAGGATAAGAAGATGGATTTTCATCATCGTCATCATCACAAGCAACGAAATTCAAACACAACACAACCATTAATAATGAGGTTGCAATCATTCTAAAAGTTTTCATTTTGATTTTGATTTTATTTTTTCTCCCTTAGCCCCAAATCAGAAGAGTTAATTAAATGCAGAAAGCGTGAGGCCATTAACTTATTTCAAGAGATGGGCGTCTGGAAATGCCTTGAACTAAAATAAGCAACAGTCCCACGCCATATACAGATATGACGCAAGAGATGCTAACCTATTCTCGTTCAATTTAGTTTTCCAGACTTTATCTCTGAGAATCAGTTAAACACTTTCGTGTACCTTAATTTTCTAATATGTTTGCCATACTACCATGACGATGCAAAATTAGAAAAAATTATGAATATCACAAAGCCTCATCTCTCAAAAGAGACTGTTGCGGATGCAAAATTAGCTATTTTTATTCATTCAGCATTTCATCAATGGCGAATTCGTGAAGTTCATGTTCCAACTCCATTTCTTTGAGCTGTTCTTCTTTCTTCCGAAAATAATCATCACCAAGACCTTTTTCTTCGAGCGTCTTGTCGAATTTGTCGATTAGCTGACCATACACCGGTTGTCCGAAAAAATGACTATTTTTGTTCATGGTTATTCTTAATGTTTGGCGACTACAAAATAACCATTCTGGGCTGACTCCGGCAAATCGGAATCAGCCCAATTTTTATGTGCCCTCAAAAAATGTTTAGCGGACAGTAATAATTTAGTACAGGGTCTTTGTACTATTTTGACACATGGTCAGTGTGATATGCAATGAGATTTTGCATCGGACTCTTGAGTATTGAGTCCAATGTCACATGTTCTTCTTGTGCTACCTCGATGAGAATGTCTTGGTAGGCATATGCAATGCTACCGACGATTCCGACACTAAGATCATTGCGACCATAGCGCTGGATGTTGTTACGGAAAAAAGCTCTGAAATTATCAACAACTATTTGTCGCACATCTTTGTTGTCAAGATGCCGGGCTATGAATAGTGACACTGATGCAAGAAAACGGTTGGGAGTCGCGCCACGATATACACGTTCTATTACTTCGTTTATTGTTACTGAATTTGTTGAAAGATATTCGTTGCGTATGCGCTCGGACACACCACCTTTGAAAATGGCATTGAGAAACATTCTGCCCAAGACAGCACCACTTCCTTCATCGCCCAATATATATCCCAGGGCCGGAATATTTCGCACAATCTTCCGGCCATCGTAAACGCATGAGTTTGAGCCCGTGCCGAGTATGCATGCTATCCCTTCTCTGTTGCCGAAAAGCGATCGTGCAGCACCAAGCATATCGCTGTTAACCTCGATTTCCGCTTTATAGCCGATAGTTGATTGTAGGGCAGTCTCTATGCGAGATGAACACGAAACGGTGCAACCGGCACCATAGAAATATATTTTCACATTTTCGGCGGTGCTTGATGTTTGCGGTGTACAACCGACAGATATCATCCGTGGCAGCAGTTCTTGCTTTATGACATTGCGCAAGTCGTCTTCCGACATTACCACCGGATTCATCCCGCTTGTGGAAATGTCCGTTTTTTCACCGTTTCTGATTATACACCAATCGGTCTTTGTGCTACCACTGTCCGCGATAATTATCATAGCTTATGGTTGAAAATGGGTTGTTGGATCAGCATCGGCCCTGCAAGTAATAGTATGCAACGCCAAGTGCCAATAGTATCACAAACAGAATGACGGCTTTGATGATACATCCGGTCACCTTTTTCACAATGAAAAATCCAACAGCAATTGCAACTATACAAAAAATATAATATCCGAAATTAGTGCACATTTGTCTTATCGTTTTGTTTGATTTGTTTTTTTTTAATGTTTGTTGGTGTCAACAACGGTATGTGTGGGGCAAAATTACTCATTTTTCATACAATGGCAAAATTAGTATATACTTTTTGACATAAGTGTACACCATTATTATATAAGCGCATTTCTCAAAATTTCCATCTTACTTGTGCTTCAATATCAGTCATAGAGGAGTGGTCAATCTGCTGATACGAGCTTGAAATTTTGTTTCGATCGAAATAGTCCGTTGTGCTCAATTTGAATATCAACATTAGTTTCGGACTGAAATCGGTCCTTATGTGCGTATAATAGCGGATGCCGTGTCCGAAGAATGACGGGAAAGAGAAATTGTAGAGCAATCCTTTTTCGTATGTGTAAATGCGGCTGTCATAATCGTCAGTATTGAAATAACTGAGGCCGATGGACGCGTTCAACCATCTGTTTTTATAATTAGTGTTCTGAGATATCATCCATCCGATGCTGTTTTCGTTACTCATGTTCGAGTTTATATCTCCCTGAATATTGAATTGCCATTTGCCGTTGGCGTAACCGGCTGTTATTCTTGCCCGTTGTTCCGTGATATCTGTCAGTCCTGTTTTGTCATCGTTGTCTCTTTGTTTCAGTCTCAGTCTGTATCGGGCACCGAATGTAAATTTATCGGCTATGTATGTGGCTGATATAAAATTGTCAAAAGAGTGGGATGCGCTCGATATGCGATATTTGGGCCAGGCGTAGTAGGCATAGTCTGAGTATGCCATGATTGACAGTCCCGGCGCAGCCGTCCAGTTGATGCCGAGATACATGCCGCTTTCATTCTGCACTCTGCCACCATCGTTGAAACATTCGCCGAAAAAAGTCTGGAATTTGTATGAATAGAATCTTTGAAGAGCCGTCAGCGAAAGAGAGTTGCCGGCCTGATATGTGATACGGTTGATTGTGGCCAATGTTCCTTTTTTGTCGATGGCCGTTTCGCCGTTTATGGCTATCTTGTGATTGATGTATCCATAATCGGTACTGACGTTTACGAAATCCTTTCCGTTGAGGTAATATTGTCTGAATTTCTTCGAAACATCGGGCGTCAAAGTCTTGTCGAGCATCGTGTAGACCGAAGACATACCCACGTGAAAACCATTGTTGAAATAATTGATGTTTCCTCCTACTGTTGTCTGACTTGCGTTGTGCTTGCGGTCCATTTCGCTTTCGGTACGGTGGTAGCCCGTTCTGAGAATCGTTTGTATTGTGTTCGGTTCATCGCCCGGTGTTGTGTCTATTTTCCTGTAAGATATCAATGCCGTGATGTCGAGTCCCTTTGTGATGTTGTATGTGGCGGCAGCACCTTGCATATAATTAGCTTCGGAGACAGAGGAGTGGGCACGAATGGTGTTGTTTATGTTAGGAGATGTGATCGATGCGATTTTTCCGAATGTAAGGTCGTTGTTCATGATCAGTCCCATGCCCAGTTTCGCACGATATCGTCCCAACGAAATGTTTTTGAATTTTCCCAGTTTGCGCAGTTGCACATAAAATGAATAATAGTCGTAGCCGTACTTGTTCTTGTTTGCGAAGAAAGGTTCACCAGCATCTTGCGCGGCAGTTATTCCGGCCTTGACATATTGTCCATATTTGAATGAATACTTAATCCAATGCTTGTATTTGTATCCGAGATAGCCGTTTCGGTCGCCTTTACGTTCATAAAGAGGAATTTTTGCGGTAGCTATTATCTCGTTTTTTCCATATTTCAGTATGTTGTTCAGTTTGGGAAAGTGTTTTTTGTCCGCATCATTGTCTATGCAGACAAAATATTCAAGAAGATTTCTCCTCGGCCTGTCGAGTGTCTCAATCATTGCAAGTTCTCCCAAACTTCTTATCGGACCGTATTTATAAACATATTCACAGATTTCTTCTATCTGTGGTTGTGTCAGAAATATTATTTGTTCCAGATCTTCTTTAGTGGCATTGTTCAGATTGATTTTATTCTCAGATAAGTTGCAGAGAATGTCATAAGTTGTCTCCTGATTGTAGTTTTCTATATCTTCGATATCGCACAGTTGGTTGTAGTATTTTTCCCACGGATATCTGTCGTTTTGACCTTTTACCACATTTGAGACTAAAAGGAGGAAGGTTAAAACAAGTGTAAGAATATGTTGGAAATATGATTTTGGTTTCATGGCTTTAGGAGTAAGATATGTTCGTATATTTTATTTCATAAAGAAAAAATCCCATATCGGATCTTTTAAACCCAAATCGGTCATTAGACCGACAATGGGCATGAATGATGGTTATCGTATTGTCTGTTCACGTGTTTTGGGCTTCTATTTGTCGTCTTGTTTCCCGTCTTGTCTCGCCATAGCCCGCTATGCCTTCGACAATACGGTCGCAATACAACAAATATAATCTCCAAAACAGCCATGAACTCTAATGACCGATTTGGGTTAAATCTGATATGGGATAGTGGGTTTCAACGATATCAAGATTTCTCTTGTAGATGTTGGTCCATGTATTTTGCAGCTCTGCGACCATCACCCATCGCGAGTATTACGGTGGCTCCGCCGCGCACGATGTCTCCTCCGGCGTACAGATAGGGCTGCGAGCTTTGCATTTCTTCGTTTACTACGATAGTATTTTTCCGTCCTAATTCCAGGTGTTGTATCGATTTGGGTACTAATGGATTTGGCGAAACACCGATGGCCACAATCACCTGATCTACATCAATCACCTTGATAGCACCGGGCTTGGGCTCGGGACGGCGTCTACCGCTCGCATCCGGTTCTCCAAGCTGCATCTCTTGTAGCACAGCCTGTTTCACGGCACCGTTTTCATCGGCTATGTATTTTATCGGATTGTGAAGTGTCAGGAATTTGATTCCTTCCTCCTTTGCATGTTTCACTTCTTCGAGACGTGCCGGCATTTCAGCCTCCGAACGTCTGTATACAATTGTGACATTTCCACCAAGTCTCTTTGCTGTGCGGCATGAGTCCATTGCGGTGTTTCCTCCTCCTACGACAAGCACATTCTTTCCGATGTTGATAGGAGTGTCTTTTTCTGGGTTGGCCGCATCCATGAGGTTCACGCGTGTGAGGTATTCATTGGACGACATGATGTTTATTGAGTTTTCACCCGGGATGTCCATGAATTTGGGCAGACCGGCTCCGGATGCCACGAAGATACCATTGTAATTGCGGTCTTGCAATTCATTGATGCTTATTGTCTTGCCTATGATGCAATCAGTGTGGAATTTCACTCCCATCTTTTTCAAGTTCTCAATTTCCACGTCCACAATTTTGTTAGGCAGACGGAATTCTGGTATTCCGTATTTTAATACACCGCCAATCTCGTGCAATGCTTCGAACACATTCACATCGTAGCCCTTCTTCACCATATCTCCGGCAAAACTGAGACCGGCTGGACCTGAACCGACAACTGCAATTTTGATACCGTTGGATGGCATTATTTCCGGTATGGATATGTTGCCGCTTTCGCGTTCGTAGTCGGCGGCAAAGCGCTCAAGGTATCCGATGGCGACAGCCTTGTTGTTCATTTTCAAGTGTATACATCTGCTTTCGCATTGTTTTTCCTGTGGGCATACGCGTCCACATACGGCGGGGAGTGCCGATGTCTCTTTCAATACTCTTGCGGCGGAAATAAAATGTCCTCGTTCTATGTTCTTGATGAATGAAGGAATGTTGATGCTTACGGGACATCCTTCCATACATGACGGTTTGGCGCAATCGAGACAGCGCTGAGCTTCGGTCATGGCCATCTCTTTGGTCAATCCTTTGTTTACCTCTTCCGTTCTGGTTGTAGAGCGGTATGTCGGATCCAGTTCGGGCATGACTACGCGCTGTATGGCTGTTCTCTCTTTGGGTTTGATGCTTGTGCGCAAGTCCTTTCTCCATTGGGCGTTACGGTCTGTAAGTTCCTCAATGTTCATGTCGCCTTCATCGGTTACCGATTCTTTGTCGTCATGATTTTTGTTTTCACTTGTGTCGTTCGGGCAGGATATCTTGCTAATATGTTCTTCGAAATGTTGCATCTCATCTTTTTCGATTTTCTTGAATGTTCCCATTCGCTTGAACATTTCGTCCCAATCTACAAGTGCTCCGTCGAATTCCGGTCCGTCAATACAGACGAATCTGGTTTTTCCGCCGATGGTCAGTCGACATGCACCACACATGCCGGTGCCGTCGACCATTATGGTATTAAGGGAGACATCGGTCGGAAGATTATATTTCTGTGTCAGCAAGCAACAGAACTTCATCATTATGGGAGGACCTATGGCAAAGACTTTGTCGATGTGTTCCTGATTGATGAACTTTTCGATACCAATCGTCACAACACCTTTCTCGCCATACGAACCATCATCGGTCATTATGATAAGTTCATCACTGCTTTCTTTCACCTCATTTTCAAGAATGACGAGGTCTTTGTTTCTTCCGGCTATTACAGAGAGCACTCTGTTCCCGGCTGCCTTCAAGGCTTTGATGATGGGGAGCAATGGTGCTACTCCTACACCACCACCTGCACATATTACTGTTCCGAAATTCTCAATGTGAGTGGGGTTGCCCAACGGTCCAACCACGTCTGATATGTAATCGCCTTCGTTCAGAGAGCATAACTTACAAGAAGATACTCCAACCTTTTGTACAACAATGGTTATTGTGCCTTTGTCGATGTCGGCGTCTGCAATTGTCAGAGGTATACGTTCACCATTTTTATCTACTCTGAGAATTATGAAATTGCCGGCTTTTCTACTTCTCGCGATTAACGGTGCTTCTATTTCAAATAAAAAGACATTTTCGGAGAACTGTTTTTTTTGGATTATCTTGTTCATGATCTATGATGATATTTGTGCTGATTGTTATGGCAGGAATGCTCTCTGATATATTTTTAGCAAAATATTTAGCGGATACCGTACTGTGAATTTATGATTGTGCGGTATCCGCTTTAATAATAATGTAAAATTGATTATCAGAAATTGTTGTTGTCTATCATTTCGAATCCGCAATAAGGAATGAGAGCCTTAGGTACGCGAATGCCTTCCGGTGTCTGATTGTTTTCCAGTATTGCAGCTACGATACGTGGCAATGCCAAAGCCGAACCGTTCAAAGTGTGGCACAATTCGATTTTTTTAGTCTCCGCATTACGATATCTGCAGTGCAGACGGTTGGCCTGATAGCTTTCAAAATTTGATACCGATGATACCTCAAGCCAGCGTTTCTGTGCGGCACTCCATACCTCGAAATCGTAGCAAATGGCAGAAGTGAAACTCATATCTCCACCACACAGACGGAGAATATGGTAGGGCAATTCCAATTTTTTGCAAAGACCTTCCACGTGTTCCAACATCTCATTGAGTGAATTGTATGAATGTTCCGGTTTGTCGATACGTACTATTTCGACCTTATCAAATTGATGAAGTCTGTTCAGTCCTCTCACATCCTTTCCGTACGAACCTGCTTCGCGGCGGAAACAAGCTGAATATGCGCAACGTTTGATAGGCAATTCTTTTTCGTCAAGAATTACGTCTCTGAATATATTTGTCACCGGTACTTCTGCCGTGGGGATGAGATAGAGGTTGTCCAGATTGCAATGATACATCTGGCCTTCTTTGTCGGGCAATTGTCCTGTGCCATATCCAGATGATTCATTGACAACGTATGGCGGTTGGATCTCAAGATATCCGCTCTTGCGGGCCTCTTCAAGAAAGAATGCTTCGAGTGCTCTTTGGAATCTTGCCATCTTGCCTATATAAACGGGAAAACCTGCTCCGGTAATCTTTACACCAAGATCAAAGTCTATCAAATTGTATTTCTTACACAGTTCCCAATGGCAGAGTGCGTCTTCAGGAAGGTTGGGTATTTCTCCACCTTCTTTTACTACGACGTTGTCATTGGCGTCGCTTCCTTCGGGTACATCGTCGTTAGGAATGTTTGGAATAGCACAAAGTTGAGCTATAAGATCCTTTTCGTACTGCTCTTTTTCGTTTTCCAGCTGTTTGTTGGTTTCTTTAAGAGCAGCAACGTTTTTCTTTATATTTTCTACCTCTTCCTTTTTCCCCTCCTTCATGAGTGCACCAATCTGTGACGACATCTTTTT
Organism: uncultured Prevotella sp.; assembly: GCA_905202125.1. Lineage (GTDB taxonomy): Bacteria > Bacteroidota > Bacteroidia > Bacteroidales > Bacteroidaceae > Prevotella. Next base: position 6,381 of record CAJKQX010000061.1, on the reverse strand, counting down.
TGATTCGGACAAATTGAGATCAAGTTTCTGTTGTGTTTCACGACGGTGCCTGTCTGTCTCAATAACTTTGTTGACTGCATCCTCGGCATTGTTAAAATGTTTTTTCTTCAAGCCCTTGATGACACGTTCTGTTTCCTCGTTTATGAGTTTTAGTGTAAGCATGCTATAAAAACTTTAAAAGTTGAATTTCTTATTTATTATTGCAAAAGTACACAAAATATTCTTTTTACCATTATAATTTTATCATATTTACAGATTATTCGGCCCATTGGTGGCATTTTTCTCTTGTAAATGATGATATTCGTATATAAAGCAATAATCCCCACTTTCGTTGAAAGTAGGGATTATTGTTGTTTGGAATAAGTTTTATTTATATTTTAAGCCTCAGTTTCGGGCAATACCGATACGAAACTCTTGTTTTGGCGTCCTCTGTGGAAATTTACCACACCGTCAACCAATGCGAAGAGAGTATCATCTTTACCGATACCTACGTTCTTACCAGGGTTGTGTTTTGTACCACGCTGGCGAACGATAATGTTACCGGCGATTACTTTCTGACCGCCCCAAATTTTAACGCCTAATCTTTGTGAAGCTGATTCACGTCCGTTCTTTGAACTACCTACACCTTTCTTATGTGCCATTTCTGTGTCCTCCTGAATTTTAAGCGATTACTTCTTTAATAGTTAATTCTGTGAATTGTGAGCGGTGACCGTTCTTTTTACGGTAGTCCTTTCTGCGTTTCATCTTGAAAACGATCACTTTGTCGCCTTTTACAAGAGGATTTACTACTTCACATACAACTTTTGCACCGTCTACGGTGGGTGCGCCTACCTGTACTGATCCTTCTTTGTCGACAAGCAGTACCTTGTCGAATTCAACAGTTTGGCCTTCCTGTGTGTCTTTGATGTGGTTGACAAACAGCTTTTTGCCTTGTTCTACTTTGAACTGTTGACCGTTAATTTCTACAATTGCGTACATTTTAATATATTAAACGGTTTTTTTCCGAGGGGCGATCGGCTTTGTGCCAATACTTGTTCAAGCCTCTGCGGACTAAATCGGCCGCAAAGTTAATAATAATTGTTTATAAACGATTATTGAAAGAGTCCTTTTTAATAGAGATTAACAATGTCAGGCGAAATATAATTTAATAATGTATAAAAAACGCCGGAATCATTCGGACTCCGGCGTTTTTTTTATTTATGAAATGTCGATGTGTTTACTCCGTATATGGCCATTTCGGGTCCCGGAGTCTTGTTCATCGAAACCTACGTTCTGTATCTGTCTTATCAGATTTGCTCAGACCAGTCTTCTTTTGTCTTTCTCACGTAGCTCTGGTAGCGCAGTTTGGCCATACGCTCTGCCTCTGCAAAGAGTTCGTCGGCCTCGTTCGGATAAGCCTTCTGTACAGAGAGGTAACGTACTTCACCCAAAAGGAAATCGCGGAACTTGCTCCACTCCGGTTCTTTAGAGTCGAGCGAGAACGGGTTCTTGCCTTCTTCCGCGAGCTGAGGATTGTAGCGCCACAGATGCCAGTATCCACATTCAACAGCTTTAGCCTCTTCTGCCTGGCTCTTGCCCATACCACCTTTGGCCTTCAGACCGTGGTTGATACAAGGTGCGTAAGCAATTACGAGAGATGGTCCGGGATAAGCCTCTGCCTCACGGATGGCTTTGATACACTGTGCGTGGTCTGCGCCCATTGCTATCTGAGCTACGTAAACATAGCCATAAGATGTAGCGATCATACCCAAATCCTTCTTGCGGATGCGTTTGCCTTGAGCTGCAAACTGTGCGATGGCGCCCAGAGGTGTTGCCTTAGATGACTGTCCGCCGGTATTAGAGTAAACCTCCGTATCGAGTACGAGCAGATTTACGTCTTCACCGCTTGCAATAACGTGGTCAAGTCCGCCGTATCCTATATCGTAAGAAGCACCGTCACCACCGATGATCCACTGGCTGCGTTTCACGAGATAGTGGTCGAGTGTCTTCAGTTCCTTGCATACGGGGCAACCTTTCTCCGCACCCTCATTAATATAAGGTTTGAGCAGTTCGGCCAAGCGTTTTGTCTCGTCGGCATCATTCTTTTTCTCAATCCATTCTTCGGCGAGGGCTTTGAATTCGGAAGGACATTCTTCGCTTTCTGTTGCGTCTTTCAAGAGAATGGCAACGCGCTCCTTCATCTTCTTGTTGCCGAGAACCATACCCATACCGAACTCGCAGAAGTCCTCGAACAGTGAGTTGTCGAATGCCGGACCCTGTCCTTTTTCGTTTGTGCAATAAGGTGTTGAGGGAATTGATGCAGAATAGATAGAAGAGCAACCGGTTGCGTTTGCTATCATCTCTCTGTCACCGAAGAGTTGTGAAACGAGTTTCACGTATGGAGTCTCACCACAACCTGAACATGCGCCTGAGAATTCGAACAGTGGAGTTGCGAACTGTGAGTTCTTGGCGTTCATCTTGATGTCTACAAGATCTTGTTTTGATTTAACCTCTTTCACGAGATAGTTCCAGTCTGCGGCAGCTTTTTTCATGTCTGCTGTATCTGGATTGAACGGAACCATTGTCAGAGCCTTTCCGAGTTTCGGATTTCCGGGACATACATCGGCACAGTTGCCGCAACCGAGACAGTCGAGTACAGACGGTTCGATGACGAAGTGCATTCCGGCCATAGCCTTAGGAGCTTTCATTGTGATTGACGGTATGTCTACACCCTTGAGCTCTTCATCTGTAAGTACGAATGGACGGATGGCAGCGTGAGGACATACGAATGCACATTTGTTGCATTGTATACAGTTGTCAGGATTCCACTTCGGAACGAATGCTTCCACACCACGTTTCTCGTAAGCGGCAGTACCGGTTTCCCATGTACCGTCGACGGTGTTGTGTTTAACAAAGTCAGATACTTTCAGCAAGTCTCCGGCCTGAGCGTTGATAGGACGCACGAGCTCTTTAACGAATGCGGGTGCATCGTCCTCTGCTTTAGCCTCGTCTGCAAGGTTGGCCCATGTCTGGTCAATGGTGAGCTGCTTGTACTCATTACCACGATCAACGGCTGCATAGTTCTTGTCTACAACATCCTGTCCTTTCTTACCATAAGATTTCACAATGAATTTCTTCATTTGTTCTACGGCCAGCTCGATTGGAATAACGCCTGTGATACGGAAGAATGCGCTCTGCAAAATTGTGTTCGTACGATTGCCGAGTCCTATTTCCTGTGCGATCTTGGTTGCGTTGATATAGTAAACGGTGATATTGTTTTGTGCAAAATAGCGTTTTACCTTATTGGGGATAAAGTCTATCAGTTCCTGACCGTCAAAGATTGTGTTGAGCAGGAATGTACCGTTCTTCTGCAGACCGCGTGTCACGTCGTACATGTTGAGGTAAGCCTGTACGTGACATGCCACGAAATTAGGTGTGTTCACCAGATATGTTGAGCGAATCGGTGTGTCACCGAAACGCAGGTGAGAACAGGTGAAACCTCCTGATTTCTTTGAGTCGTAAGAGAAATAAGCCTGACAGTATTTATCGGTGTTGTCACCGATGATTTTCACTGAGTTCTTGTTTGCTCCCACAGTTCCGTCTGCGCCAAGACCGTAGAATTTGGCTTCGAATGTGCCTTTGCCTCCGAGTGGCAGTTCCTCTACTTCGGGAAGAGAGGTGAATGTCACGTCGTCAACGATACCGACAGTGAAATGATTCTTCGGCTCGGCAAGGTTGAGGTTGTTGAATACAGCGATAATCTTGGCCGGAGTGGTGTCGCTTGAACCTAAGCCATAGCGTCCGCCTACGATAACCGGACGGTCTTCTACATCATAGAACGCGCTCTTCACGTCCAGATACAGAGGTTCGCCCTCTGCGCCCGGCTCTTTTGTGCGGTCGAGCACTGCGATTTTCTTTGCAGTCTTGGGAACTGCTGCCAGCAAGTGCTTAACACTGAACGGACGATAGAGGTGAACGGCCACCATACCCACTTTCTCGCCTTTTGATGTGAGGTAGTCGATAGCCTCGCGAGCGGCTTCTGTGGCAGAACCCATAAGAATGATTACACGCTCTGCATCGGCAGCTCCGTAGTAGTCGAACAGGTGATATTCGCGACCTGTGATTTTGCTGATCTCGCCGAGGTAGTGTTCTACCACTTCAGGCACTTTGTCGTAGGCTGAGTTGCATGCTTCGCGGTGTGTGAAGAATGTCTCAGGGTTTTCGGCTGTACCACGAGTTACAGGACGCTCGGGAGAGAGTGCGCGGTCGCGGAAACGTTTGATGTCTGCCGGATCTACCAATGTGGCGATGTCTTCCTGGTCGATAACTTCTATTTTGTGATATTCATGTGATGTACGGAATCCGTCAAAGAAGTTTACAAACGGTATCTCTGTTTTGAGAGTGGCAAGGTGGGGTACTGCCGAGAGGTCCATCACCTCTTGTACAGAACCCGAGCAGAACATTGCGAAACCTGTCTGACGACAAGCCATGACGTCCTGATGATCGCCGAAGATACAAAGAGAGTGTGATGCCAATGTACGTGCAGAAACGTTGAATACACATGGCAGCATCTCGCCTGCAATTTTATACATATTGGGGATCATCAGCAACAATCCCTGTGATGCGGTGAATGTAGTGGTCAGAGCACCTGCCTGAAGAGAACCGTGAACGGCTCCGGCGGCACCACCTTCCGACTGCATTTCCTGTACACTGACAGTCTGTCCCCACAGGTTCTTACGACCTTTTGCGGACCATTCGTCAACATGTTCCGCCATCGGAGACGACGGAGTGATAGGGTAGATGGCTGCCACCTCACTGAACATATAGCTCACGTGTGCAGCTGCTTCATTACCATCGCAAGTGATAAACTTTTTTTCTTTAGCCATTTTTTTATAAATAAAATGTTAATATAATTATTTCAATTAATAAAGAAAACCTAACAACCACAGGGGTATCATGTTCCCTTTTCCTATTTCCGTGTTGTAGCGCACATACATTATATTATTGTTGTGGCGTATTTTTGCATCTTGGGCGGCATCGCAGACCTTGAATCGTTTTTGTCCGTCGATAAGGTATGTCGGCTCTTTGCTGCTCTGGCTCACTATATGATCTTTCCATACCGAGTTGACAAAGAATGTCTCCATCAGGTCCTGCGTCTCTGTCTGTATGGGATAGATGGCATACATCAGGTTGGTGTTGTGCATCATGATTTTTGCCGGCTTTTGCGGGAACATTCCTCCCGGAGGATATATGATATTGATGAGCCGGGCGTCTGCCAGATATTTTATGTAATTCATCACCGTCGCACGGCTGGTCTCTATTTCGTTGGCCAGATTGCTTATATTGGGTGTTTTGGGCCCCTCGGTGGCAAGGAGATAAAACAGTTTTTTGATTTTTGTGAGATATTTTAGCTCGATTTGCTTTATCAGCAATATGTCCACCTCGGTCATCATGTTCATTGTTTTGAGTAGATTTTCCGAGTAATTGCGATGCTCGAGGAAGAAAGGGTAGAATCCATGATGAATGTAGTCCGGAAAATATCTCATGGGACTTGTCTTCGAGAGTATTTGTTTGGCTATGTGTTCGTGGTTTTCGAGTATCTCGTCCAATGTGTATGCAGGGAAATTGTTTTCTGTCTTGAGATTGAGAAACTCCCTGAAAGAAAAACCTCGGAGATTATAGCTTTGCACGATACCGTTGAGCTCTGGATTCTCGTCTTTCAGTCTCATGACGCTCGACCCCGTGAATACGATTTTCAGTCCGGGATACATGTCGTAGCATTTGCGCAGCTCTTTACTCCAGTTGGGCTGTTTGAACACCTGATCTATAAGTAATACTTTGCCTCCGCCTTTGTAGAAATCGCCCGCAAAGTCGGATATTCCGCGTCCCTGAAAGTAAAAATTATTCATGTTGACATACAGACATTTCCTGTCTCTTATGTCAAAATTGTCTTTGGCATACTGCAAAAGGAAAGTGGTCTTTCCCACACCGCGTGTACCCTTGATGCCTATGAGGCGGTCGTCCCAGTTGATCTCATCTGTCAGCTTACGCCGTACAGTAGCCTGGGTATGTTCCACAAGGTATGCGTGGGTTTTGAAGAATGCTTCCATTTTGATGAATGTGTTTTTACTTTTCTTGCTTCAGAAATTTATTGTTAGCCTTAATGCTGTCTGACGATTCGCGGGATGTATTTGAGCCGTTAATGATTTTGAAACTCGTCCTGTTACATCTCTTAGGCTTTATCTTTGCAAAGATAGTAATTATTTCTATAATTGCTAACTCAACATTGCAAAATTATTTGAAATTTATTCTGTGTCTTGAATTATATTCTTTTTTAACCCAAATCGCATTAGAGTTCATGGCAGTTTTGGAGATTATATTTGTTGTATTGCGACCGTATTG
>CAJKQX010000060.1 GCA_905202125.1 uncultured Prevotella sp. | reverse complement strand
ACCCCGAGATTACAAATCACGTGCTCTGGCCAACTGAGCTAAAGAGGCGGGTGGGCAAGCTACTCACATCGCGCCGCTACAACCAACTACCTTTGCTACGTTCCCGTCCTGGAGGATTCGAAGGGAGCTGGCCGTGTAAGACTTGCCCGTATTTCTTAAGCGACTGCAAAGATAATAAAAAGTTGGATAGAAACGGCCGACGCATCGTTTTTTAACGTATTTTTTCAAATTCGCATCGATTCCACTTAGCGTAAAAACCGAGCAAATTGCATAAATTCGAGTAGAAACGCGATATATTGTATCCGCAATAAATTCATATCCGAAACATCACTTTTTGAAATAGCCTTTGCGACAGCAACAGGTCGCGGCCCGACATCAATATCTTTTATAAAATTCATTCTGCTTTTCACTCAAAAATTCGGATGGACCACTTACGTTTCTCAAACTCATGAGAATTAAATAAAGTGAATTTATATAGGCAAGAGCCATATAATCGGATTTTTTTGTGTAAGTTTGCAGTACTTTTTAGAAGAACGATCATCTCACAACGACAAAATGATAAAATTTGAAGATTACATCCAGCTCAGGGCTTTCGCCCGTCAAGACGGAGCATTGTTGTCATTGTTGTGGATAGCCAGTTTTGCCAGTGTCATATACATGCCCCTATCCCCTTTCGGCACGTTACTGATGATAGCCACACCGTTTGTCGTAGGATGGCGTCTGACACGATTCAGAAACCATGCGCTCGACGGCGCGATATCTTTCAGACGCGGACTGGCCTACTCCATATCCACATTCTTTCACGCATCGATGATATTTGCCATGGCTCAATGCCTGTATTTCATTTTTTTCGACAACGGCACCCTTCTGACTATGTTCAACGAGACGGTGAACACCATGTCCGACATATACAAGAGCTACGGCATGGACACGGCAGCGCTACATGAAGACATGGCACAGCTGTCGGAACTCAAACCGGTGGAATGGGCGTTCATGTTCGCGATGCAAAACATCATTATTGGAGCAATATTAAGTCTGCCCATTGCCGCCATCTGCACACGGCGTGGCAAAAACAAGATATCAACAAACAACAATCAAAATTATTGAATTGAATAAAATGGACATCTCAGTTGTAATCCCCCTATATAACGAAGAAGAGTCGCTGCCCGAGCTCTATCAATGGATTGAGCGCGTGATGAGCGCAAACGAATTCACATACGAAGTGATATTTGTCAACGACGGTTCCACCGACGGTTCATGGCAGACCATAGAGACCCTCAGTCGGGGGTCGGACCACGTAAAAGGCATTAAATTCCGCCGCAACTACGGCAAAAGTCCGGCTCTGTATTGCGGATTCAAGGAGGCGCAGGGCGATGTGGTCATCACGATGGATGCCGACATGCAGGACTCGCCCGACGAGATACCCGAGCTCTATCGCATGATAAAACAGGACGGCTACGACCTGGTGTCGGGCTACAAGAAAAAACGCTACGACCCACTGACCAAGACCATACCCACAAAGCTCTTCAACGCCACGGCGCGACGCATAAGCGGCATCAAAAATCTGCACGATTTCAACTGCGGTCTCAAAGCATACCGCCGGGACGTGGTGAAAAATATTGAGGTGTACGGCGAGATGCACAGGTACATACCATATCTGGCCAAGAACGCCGGCTTTGACAAGATAGGCGAAAAGGTGGTACACCACAGAGCACGTAAATACGGCAAGACCAAATTCGGCCTCAACCGCTTCTTCAACGGATATCTGGACCTCATCACATTATGGTTTCTCACCAATTTCGGCAAGAAACCGATGCACGTATTCGGTTTTTTGGGCACACTGATGTTTCTCATCGGACTCGTATCGGCCACGATCATCGGCGCGGAAAAACTGTGGTGTCTGTCCAACGGCATACCGCAACGCCTTGTCACCGACTCGCCATATTTCTACATATCTCTCACAATGATGATGATAGGCACCCAACTGTTTCTGGCCGGATTCATAGGCGACCTCGTGAGCCGCAGTTCGCAAACACGCAACGACTATCAGATAGAAAAAAAGCTAAAATGCGAAAAATAATAACATCCATCGTCGTCACGGCCCTACTCTGCGGCTGCTCGTCGATAGACTGTCCGCTGAACAACAGGGTGAATGCCTCGTACAGACTGATAGGCGATGTCACATCGAGCCAGGCCACGCTCACGGTATCCACCCCGCTGACCGAGGCCGAGGGCAACGACTCGGTACTGATAAACATGGTGGCGCAGACAGACAGCATATCGCTGCCCATGAGCTACTCCCGGCCCAAAGACACATTCTATTTCACAATAGTAAGAGAGGACGGACAGACCACGACCGACACAATACAGGTATCCAAAAAAGATATGCCCCACTTTGAGTCGATAGACTGCAGCCCCGTGTTTTTCCACGACATCACAGACGTGGAACACACCACATACGCCATCGATTCGATAAAGATAAACAACAACAAAGTGACCTACCATGCCGCAAAAGCAAATATCAACATATATTTTAAGAACAACGATCGTTAGTCTCTTGTTTTGCGTTGCAGCCTCATCCGGGGCACGAGACGGCAAGAAGAAGGCTCAAGTCGAGACTCAGGACTCGGTGGCACTGTTTCGGGGCGTGGCCATATCGGGCGACCTCGTGGGACTGGGCCAGATGATCATGAGCGACTACGGACAATACGAGGCGGCCCTGCGCCTGAATCTACGGGACAAGTATTTCCCCGTGATCGAGGTAGGATTGGGCAAGGCCGATGCCGAAGACGACATCACGAAAATCAAATACACGACAAGCGCACCGTACGGCAGGATAGGCGTGGATTTCAATATGATGAAAAACAAGCACGGCATCTATCGCACATACGCCGGTTTCAGATACGCCTTCACATCTTACAAATTTGACGTGACGGCCCCTCCCATAGATGATCCCGTATGGGGAGACGAAGCCGAATACGGCGCCCGTGACGTGAAAGGCAGCTATCACTGGGTGGAGGCTGTATTCGGAGTGGACGCCAAGATATGGGGGCCGGTCCGACTGGGATGGAGCCTGAGATACAAACGACGGCTCATACACGACGACGGTGACATCGGCAACACATGGTATGTGCCGGGATATGGCAAACAGGGCGGATCCAGACTGGGTGGCACTTTCAATGTGATATTCGAGATATAAGACATGATAAAATCAAAGAAACATATTTTCTGGCAATTGCTCCTGCTGATTGTTTGCGCCGTGTTTATCATCAAAAAACACTACGACACGCCTTATCAACACAACACGGGGGTAATATTCGGCACAATATACAACATCACATACCAGCACGACCGTGACCTGGGCACGGACATCGTGGCACAACTGGCGGATGTTGACTCATCGCTCTCGATGTTCAACCCCAACTCAACCATATCGCGCATCAACCGCAACGAGTTGTCGACACCGGACAAAATGTTCGCCCGGGTATTCGACCTCGCGATGCAGGTGTCGGACAAGACCGGCGGCGCTTTCGACATCACAGTAGCCCCTTTGGTGAATGCCTGGGGATTCGGATTCAAGAAAGGCCGGATGCCTACGCCCGACGATGTGGACAGCCTCATCAATATCATAGGATACAAGAAAATATGCATGAGCGAGAAACTGGGCAAACGCACCATAGTCAAGACCTCACCCGGCATAATGCTCGATTGCAGCGCGATAGCCAAAGGATACGGATGTGACGTCGTGGCCGACTATCTGAAGAAGCAAGGAGTGAAGAATTTCATGGTGGAAATAGGAGGCGAGGTAGTGACAAGCGGTGTGAACTCAAAAAAGGAGAGTTGGAAGATAGGTGTGATGACGCCGACTGACGACTCGCTCAACACAAACAAGGAACTACAGACCATACTCAACGTGAAGGACATGGCAATGGCCACGAGCGGCAATTATCGTAATTTCTACTACAAAAACGGTAAGAAATATGCTCACACCATAGATCCTCACACAGGATATCCGGTGGAACACAACCTGCTCTCGGCCACCGTTCTCGCCAAACAATGCGCCACGGCCGATGCCTTCGCTACGGCATTCATGGTCACAGGTATGGAAAAGGCCAAGAAAATACTAAATGAAAACCCGGAGCTGATGGCTTATTTCATCTACTCGGACCATACGGGAAAGACAAAGATATGGTACTCGCCGTCAATGAAAGGTATTATAGCAAAATGAAGAAAACAAGAGAATTGAACATATATGCCAAACTTTTGGAACAGCCATTGTTTCAAGGTATGAGCAAGGGTGAACTCGAACAGATGATCAGTCACACTAAATTCGATTTCTTCAAATACAAGGACAATGAGACGATAGTGAAAGAAGGTGATGTCTGCGACAGGCTGAGGTTCATGACCAACGGCATACTCATGACGGAGACATCTACCGACGACAAAGGTTTAACCCTCTACGAAGAGTTGCGGGCTCCATACGTGATGCAACCCGAACGCATCTTCGGACTGACGCAGCGTTACACCAAATCATATACAGCAAAGGGCGACTGCAACCTCATGACTCTCGACAAAAACGAGATCATAAATCTGTCGGACAGATTCATGATATTCAGACTCAACCTGCTCAACATCATATCCACACAAGCACAAAAGAACGCCCGCCGGCAATGGAGACATACACCGGACAACCTGAGGCAACGTATCACCAGATTTTTGGAAATACACTGCGAAAGACCGGCAGGGCTCAAGGTGATCCGCACCAAAATGACAAAACTTGCGAACGAACTGAATGATAATCGGTTGAGCATATCACAAGAATTGAACAAAATGCAGGAAGAAGGTCTCATCACACTCAAACGAGAATACATCTTTATACCGGCATTCGAGAGATTAATAATGTAAGTTAAAAAAAATACGACGATAAAATCGTGTGTGAGAATTTTACTATTTTTGCATAAATATATTAGATAAGAAAAATTAAATATCAATATTATGTGTGACAACGTGGACAACATCCGGAAAAATCCCTTTTTCGAACCATATAATACCCCTCACGACACCGTACCATTTGATAAAATAGAACTGTCCGACTACGAAGAGGCTTTCATGGAAGGCATACGGCGCGACGACGAGGAAATCAACAAGATAATAAACGACAAGGAAACGCCGACATTCGAGAATACCATCATTCGTGTGGACAACGAGAACGGCGAACATTATTACGACTTGCTCGGAAGGGTGTCAAACGTGTTCTCGTGCATGCTGAGTGCCGAAACCAACGACGAGCTCGACGCTCTCGCCCAGAAAATGAGCCCTATCCTCACCAAACATGCAAACGACGTGAGGCTCAACAGACAACTCTTCGAACGTATAAAATACGTGCACGACAATCACAGAGAGCTCTCTCCGGAAGAGCAAATGCTTCTGGACAACTGCTATGACAGCTTTGTCAGGAGCGGCGCACTGCTCGACGATGAGGGCAAGGAAGAACTGAGAAATCTCACGGAGGAGGCCGGTCTGCTGTCACTGCAGTTCTCGCAGAACATGCTGAAAGAAAACAAGGCTTTCACCCTGCACATCACTGATGAGCAACAACTCGACGGACTGCCCGATACAGCCAAAGATGCGGCGGCACACACTGCCAACGAACAAGAGAAGGATGGATGGATATTCACCCTCGATTTCCCCTCGTATGCACCGTTCATGAAATATTCCACACAGCGCGAACTCCGCCGGCGGATGTACATGGAGAAAAATACCGTCGGCATACACGACAATAATGAAAACAACATCGCAATATGCCGGAGAATCATCAACATACGAAGAGAGATTGCGCAACTGCTCGGTTATGACACCTACGCAGACTATGTGCTGAAACACAGAATGGCCGCCAATATACAAAACGTGTACCAACTGCTGGACAATCTGACCGAGGCTTACAAGCCATACGCCATCAAGGAGGTGAAGGAAATAGAAGACATGGCCAGAAAAATCGAAGGAGACGATTTCGAACTCGAGCCATGGGATTTCTCATTCTATTCACACAAGCTACAGATGGAGAGATATAACCTCGACTCGGAAATGCTCAGACCATACCTGGAACTATCCAATGTGATAAAAGGTGTGTTCGGACTGGCCACACGATTATATGGCATCACATTCAAGGAAAACACGGAAATACCTGTGTATCACAAGGATGTAAAAGCCTATGAGGTGTACGACAAGGACGGATCATTCCTCGCTGTGTTCTACGCCGATTTCTTCCCGCGCAAAGGAAAACAAAGCGGAGCATGGATGACCGAATTCCAGGGACAATGGATAGACAGAAAGGGCGTGAACGTGAGACCGCATGTCAGCATAGTCATGAATTTCACCAAACCTACAAAAGAGAAACCGGCTCTGCTCACACTCGGTGAGGTTGAGACATTCCTTCATGAGTTCGGACACTCGCTGCACGGCATGTTTGCCAACACACGTTTTGAGAGTCTGAGCGGCACCAACGTGTGGTGGGACTTTGTGGAACTACCGTCACAGTTCATGGAAAATTTCGCCATAGAAAAGGATTTCCTCCGGACATTCGCCTTCCACTACCAGACAGGCGAACCGATACCGGACGAACTGATAGAGAGAATAATTCGGAGCAAGAATTTCATGGCCGCTTACGGATGTATGCGTCAGGTGAGTTTCGGACTGCTCGATATGGCTTATTACACATGCAAGGATGAATTCAATGAAGATATAATATCCTTTGAGAAGAAAGCATGGGAAAAAGCCATCGTCACAAAACAATTACCCGACACGTGCATGACTACCCAATTCTCACATATCATGGCCGGAGGATATGCTGCAGGATATTACAGTTACAAGTGGGCCGAGGTGTTGGACGCAGATGCTTTCAGCCTTTTCAAGAAAAACGGGATATTCGATCAGGCCACGGCACAACAATTCAGAGACTGCATACTGTCAAAAGGCGGAACCGAACATCCGATGACTCTGTACAAACGATTCAGAGGTCAGGAACCCACGATAGATGCTTTATTAGAACGAAACGGCATAAAGAGCAATGGAATCAACAGACAATAAACAGACAAAACTGGACCTGAGATATCTGCGCATGGCAAAAATATGGGCGGAGAACAGCTACTGTCAACGACGACAGGTGGGCGCACTCGTGGTGAAAGACAAAATGATAATCAGCGACGGATATAATGGTACGCCAAGCGGATTTGAGAACCAATGCGAAGACGAGAACAATCTGACCAAGCCCTACGTGTTGCATGCCGAGGCCAACGCCATCACCAAACTGGCACGTAGCAGCAACAACAGTGATGGCGCAACACTCTATGTGACGGCCGCGCCATGTATAGAATGCTCCAAGTTGATAATCCAAGCGGGAATCAAACGAGTGGTTTACGGCGAGAAATATCGTTTGGAGGATGGCATCAACTTATTGAAAAAAGCAAATATTGAAGTTACATATTTAAATCCTGACAATAATGAACATGAATAAGTCGAATCGGTTTATGCCGCTGATAATGGCATTGTGCGTGATTATCGGAATAATGATCGGAACTTTCTATACCAATCATTTCTCCGGTAACCGGCTCAACATCATAAACTCCGGCAGCAATCGGCTCACCAACCTTCTGCATATCATAAACGACCAATATGTAGATCCGGTCAATCTGGATTCGCTTGTCGAGCAGGCCATCCCTCTGATACTGGCCGAGCTGGACCCTCATTCGGTGTATATCAGTGCAAAAGATGTACAGGCGGCAAACGATGACCTCAAGGGCTCATTCTCCGGTGTCGGCATAGAGTTCACCATCCGCGAGGACACCATCAGGGTACAAAACGTGGTAAGCAACGGTCCTGCCGAGAGAGCGGGAATTCTGGCCGGAGACAAGATAGTGAGCGTAGACGGCAAACCGTTTGTGGGAAAGATAGTGACCAATCAGGAGGCGCAATACAGACTGAAGGGCCCCAAAGGCACCAAAGTCAAGATTGGAGTGTTAAGATACAAACAAAAGGATGTCAAGACATTCACCGTGACACGCGGAGAGATACCTCAAAAGAGCATCAGCGCAACCTACATGCTCGACGAAAAGACTGGATATATCAGAATCAAGAATTTCGGAGAGACCACGTATCCGGAGCTGCTCATATCTCTTGCCAAACTGTCGCAGGACGGGCTGGAGAATCTTGTCATCGACCTGCGCGACAATACAGGAGGCTATATGAACTCGGCCATACAGATGGCAAACGAGTTCCTGCCCAAGAACAGACTCATCGTTTACACAGAGGGTCGCAAATCGCCACGTCAGGAGTATAGTTCGGACGGACGGGGCAGTTACCCGCAGATACCGCTCATAGTGCTGATAAACGAGGGGTCTGCATCGGCATCCGAGATATTCGCAGGAGCGATGCAGGACAACGACAGAGCCACAATCATCGGGCGTCGTTCGTTTGGCAAAGGACTGGTACAGCAACAGATGGAGTTCCCGGACAAGAGTATGATACGTCTGACCATCGCCCGCTACTACACACCCTCGGGACGATGCATACAAAAGCCTTACTCCACCGGCGATGACAAAAACTACGAACAAGACATCCTCACACGCTATCAACACGGTGAGTTCTTCTCGCAAGACAGCATCAAGCATGCAGGTCCGGCTTACCACACAAGCATCGGACGCGTGGTCTACGGCGGAGGCGGTATCACACCCGACATATTCGTGCCGGAAGATACGACAGACATGACATCATATTATAAGGAAGCCGTGATGAGCGGAATGATACTGCAGTTCGCGTTCAGCTACACCGATGACAACCGGCTCAAACTGAACAACTTTAAGGAGATGATGGCTCTGTCCGATTACCTTGTAAGCCAAAAGACCGTGGACCAGTTTGTGGCTTACGCCGACAAGCACGGACTGAAACGCCGCAACATCCTCATAAAGAAATCGCACAAGCTGCTCGAGCGAGTCATCAACAGCCGAATAATATACAACATGCTTGACGAGGGTGCATGGAACGAATACGTCAATATTGACGATCCGGCCATAGCCATGGCGATGAAGGTGTTCAAGAACAATGCGGCATTCCCACAAAAGCCGGTGAAAAAGGAGAATACTAAAAAGCAAAAAACGGCATACATAGGGTCGTACGACAGCAATTGTCGCATGATGAAGACATTGAACTATATCTGCTGATGAACAAGGACGAAATCAGAAAAATAATAAGACAACGCAAGCGACAGTTTTCAGGCGAACAGCTCGATAAACTGTCGCGTTGCATTATGGAGAGGCTGCTCGCTCACCCCAAGATACAGACGGCCGGCACCATACTGATTTACCATTCGTTACCCGACGAAGTGAGTACACACAATATCATCGACACGCTACTCGACAAGGGCAAGACCATTGTCCTGCCGGCCGTAATATCCGACGGAATGATGGAGCTCCGGCTATACACCGGACCGCAAGATCTCAAGGAAGGGGCCTTTCATATCAAGGAACCTTCGGGCGAGCGATACACAGATTTGGAAAATATCGATGTGGCTGTGATTCCCGGCTTGGCCTTTGATACGCATAACAACCGGCTCGGAAGAGGCAAAGGCTACTACGACAGATTTCTGCCTTCGCTTTCACATACATATAAGATAGGTGTGTGTTTTGACTTTCAGAAACTTGAAAACATTCCGGTGGATGCCAACGACATACCGATGGACGAGGTGTTGTGACCACTGAGGATATCAGACGAAACGTATATCCACTATCACCTGGCTCCGCACTTCGGCGTTGAGACGTTTGACTATCTGTCCGCGCATCATCATCAGGTCCGACCGCAAAGCCGGATTGGATATCTTGACAAAGAGAGTCTGGTTGCGGATAAACTTATCGACAGTATATCGTTCGACGGTGCGCCCCGTCACCTTAGACCACGAGTCGATAAGTCGTTTCTGCAAAAGCGGAGTCTCAAGGCCCTCGTTTCGCAAATAGACATCCAACAGGTCGGTTATCGATTTCACCTCACGCTTAAACATCCTTTTTCTCCGTTATTACGCCGTTGACGACATCAAATAATTTATAATCAAACGAACTGTCACGCAGTATCTTGTCCAGATGGTCACGATTGGTATCAGTCATGAAGATCTGCCCGTAATTGCTGCCGGACACCAACTTGACAATCTGCTCCACCCTGTGTGCATCCAACTTGTCGAAAATATCGTCGAGCAGCAAGAGCGGAGTGGTTTTTGTGGCAGTGCGTCTCAAGAAATCAAACTGGGCCAGTTTCAATGCCAGCACGAAAGTCTTGTTCTGCCCCTGACTGCCCTCCCGTCTGATCTGATAACCACCGAGCATCATGGCCAGATCGTCCCTATGCACACCGTGAAGGGAATATCCCACGGCACGGTCTTTGTATCGGTCGCGCTGTATCACATCAAGCAAAGGACCACGCTGCGCATGCGAGATATAGTTAAGTTCCACCTGCTCCTTGTTCTCGGAAATGCACTGATGGATGTTTTGAAACACAGGCACCAGTTCCTTGACAAACAGGTCACGCTTTTGGAAAATCACCTCTCCGTTGCGAGCCATCTCTCTCTCCCATATATCGAGGAGCATGGGGTCGGGCTCGTTTTCCATCTTCAAGAGCGAGTTGCGTTGCTGCAACGCCTTGTTGTATGCCAGCAGAGCCTCGATGTAGGCGCTGTCATACTGCGAGATGACCATATCCATGAGTTTGCGACGCTCCTCGCTGCCACCATCTATCAATGATATGTCATAGGGCGAAACCAGTATCAGCGGAATCTGTCCGATATGCTGAGACAGTCGCTTGTACTCTTTCTTGTCGCGCTTGAAATGCTTTTTCGTGCCACGTTTCATGCCGCAATACACATTGATGCCATCGCCACAGTCATCGACATACGCCCCTTCGAGTACGAAAAAATCCTGATCATGGGTAATAATCTGGGAATCAACGGCATTGGACGAGCTCTTGCAGAAGGACAGATAATACACCGCATCGAGGAAATTGGTCTTTCCTTCGCCATTGCTTCCGATAAAGCAATTGATTTTGGGCGACAGCATGAGACCGGCCTCGCGGATATTTTTGAAATTCAGAATAGATATTTTCGATAAAACCATTAATTCGCAGGGAAATTTCTTTTCTGCAAAGTTAAACCTTTTATCGTCAAAAAAGAAAAAAGTATACAATAAATTTCAATATATGAGATTAATTCAGTAATTTTGCGCTGCGTTCGTGCCTATGGGTCATGGGCTAAAATAAGCACTATTAAACATCGAAATAACAAAAAACAATAATAATGACAAACAAAAAAGAAGCAGGAGTACTCGAGAACAACGAGACTCTCAACAAATCAGAGGTTTTCTTCAACAAATACAGAAAAACCATCCTCGCAGCTATTGCCGGTATCATTATCATCATTGCCGGTTGTTTTATTTACAAGATTTATTATTCCGGTCCGCGCGAAGACAAAGCAAGCACCGCTCTTGCCAAAGGACAGAATTTATTCGATATGGAGCAGTTTGACAAGGCTCTCAACGGTGATGGTGCCGGATACGAAGGTTTTGTCAAGATAGCCGACAATTACAGTGGAACAAACGCCGGCAATCTGGCCAACCTCTATGCCGGTCTGTCTTACGCCAAACTGAACAAATGGAATGAAGCCATCAAATATCTTGAGGCTTTCTCACCGGCCGATGACGCCATGATCAGCCCGGCAGCCGTTGCTGCCCTCGGCAATGCTTACGCTCAGACAGGCAATGTGGACAAGGCCATCAGCAAGCTCAAAAAAGCTGCCGATATGGCCAATAGCGAGGCTCAGGACAAAGTAAACAATAGCATCGCCCCTACATTCCTCATTCAAGCAGGTGAGCTGCTCGAAAGCCAGGGCAAGAAAGCCGAAGCTCTCAAATTGTATCAGGAGATTAAGGCCAAGTATGTAAACTCAAACCTTGTGCAGAGCTTGGAAATAGACAAATACATCGAACGCGTATCTGAATAATGGCAACAGCACTCCACAATCTTTCCAGCTACGACGCCAGCAAGATACCAGACGCCAGCAACATGTGTTTCGGTATCGTTGTGGCCGAATGGAACAGCGACATCACAGGGGCTCTGCTCGAAGGGGCTGTAAGCACACTTGAAAAGCATGGTGCACTGCCAGAAAACATTCATGTGAAGACTGTTCCGGGCAGTTTCGAGCTGATTTACGGTGCCCATCAGATGATTTTGCACGGTTATGACGCGGTAATCATTCTCGGATGTGTCATAAAAGGCGAAACGCCACATTTCGACTACATCTGTCAGGGAGTCACTTACGGCATAGCACGTCTCAATTCAACATGCGAGATACCTATCATCTACGGACTGCTGACAACCAACGACTTGCAACAAGCAAAAGACCGCAGCGGTGGAAAATTCGGAAACAAAGGTGCAGAATGCGCAATAGACGCCATAAAGATGGCTAAATTCTAACGAAACGAATTATTACAATAAAAGGCATGCCACATAGAATGTAGGCATGCCTTTTTCTTATTTCCTATTGCGAGTATCCGTACTGAGTTAGTACAAAGGCTTTGTACGAGCAGTACAGGAATCTTGTACAGACAGTACAGAGGCTTTGTACTGACAGTACAAAGCCTCTGTACAATTTAGTTCGTTGACAAAAATGAGCCTTACATTGAATTCTCAGGCCGCAGACACATTGTCATTGCAATCACGCCAATGCCCCACTCTCACCTGTTCTTATTCGTTGGCCGTATCGAGCACAGTATCCTCACTGATGCCGAGCAACTCACCATTGTATGATATGCGAACCACCAATGGCACATATTCATCGCTCGTCTTGTCGGGCGAACCCACACTTGCGGCAAAATATATGGCATCTTTCTCTGCACGATCGAACACTACTCCGAGCAATGCGGCATTCTTGGAGTATGAATCATCTATATGAGAAAGGAAATCCGACTTTTTGAACACACGGTCGAACACGTCCTTGCCATCCTGCTTGGTGATGCGCACATGCACCGTGTTGTCATAATATTTATTTCCCGAACCATCATCCACTACGGGCAAAGAGCTATCAGCCTTGCGTTCCACAGCCACCGTATATGAGCAACCGTCATAGTCGAACTGCCGGTTCTGCGAATAGTCGCCAATGTGCTGAGTGGGCTTGACTGCCTGCTGGGCCGGTCTGCGCATAACGATGTCATCACTCTGTTTCTTTTCGCCACAGGCTACAAGCAAAACGGAAGTGACGCCAAACGCAAGAAATAAGTATATTTTTTTCATAAATCAAGTTTATACAGACAAAAGTAATAAAAATATCTGATAATAAAAAACAGACATGGTTTGATTTTTTCAAATCCCTACCATGTCTGCCTTATCCTTAATATTATGTACTCTCAAACTCGAGCCTTATTTCTTGTTCTGTTTTCTTGAACGCTGATTGGCTTTGTCAAAGTTGGATCTCCGTTCCTTCAGATCTTGCTCATACATAGCATACTGCTCAGATGTCATTATCTTCTTCAGTTCGGCCTCATATTCCTCTCTGTTCTTCTTCATTTCGGCTCTCATGGCCTCCATCTGCTCCTTGCTGGGTCTTTCAGCTACATCACTATTGTTGTGACCGTCAGCCTTACGGCCCATTCTACGCGGACGCATGCCATTGGGTGCCATCTTGCTCACATACTTTTTATTGAGTTCGAGCAACTGCTCTTTCTGTTTCTCGTCAAGTCCGTAATGCTCTGCCATACGGTCAACACGCTTTTTCATCATCTCTGTACGGTCAAATTTCTTACCTTCACCATCGCGTTTGCGGTCCTGTGCATTGGCATTGATACAAGACAATGTGAACATCAGAGCCATTAAATAAATAAACTTTTTCATTTCTTTTTTTTGTATTAATAATAAAACCATATTGTTTTAAACTATAATTATGACGCAGGAAATACCAAAAGGTTTAAATCATATAATCAAAAAAAAATGATAAAACCGTCTCCTGACCATTTGGAGAAATTGTCTATTTCGGAGCTTAAAACCTTGTAAAAAAGAAAAATTGCACCTTATAAACATAAAGATTTATAAGGCGCAATTTTTACCGCTTAGTATTATTTTGCAAAATTCAATACTCATCCTCGTTGAAGAACAGTTTTAACACTGTATTTCAGTTGTTTAACCATTGTTGACCGACCTAAATACAAACATATTTCGCCATTTGAGGCCTTAAAACACCATTCAAGAATATTCCCATACAAACAAATTTAGGCATACAAACAAAAATACAAACATATTTTTGTTCCTCAAATATTCCCGAAAGAAGATGAGTGGTAATATTCTTTTAGAGAAGATGAGTATCTATTGCAGTAACGGTGTTGATGCTTATTTATTGTTTTATGGAAAGCGGTGAGAGACGGGACGGTCTTCCGTGTCTGCGGCGATATGCCGTCAACAAGTGACGGTGGACAAGTCCACTGACACCAGTTGACCGCATTACGCCTATGAGCAATGCTGAACACAGGCAACGGCCATCGCCTTATGGAATGGCATCGGGGACGCTGCCGTCACCATAAGACTGAATGGCTGTCGTCCGTGTTCCGGGACGCATTGCCGGATAAGGACTTTTACGACCGCCCCCTCACTCACCGCTTGAACAGCATCCACCGAAAAGAACAGTGTCGCAATGACGGGACTTTCAGATCCGCGTCATTGCGGCACACTTCTTTTTATCGGGGCTGCACCGATTTTTCTTTTTTCAGTGTTCCAGTCCATCGCCGCCACCGTCGGGTCGGCGACGATTTATGTTTTCATGGGCTTTCATCCGGGGGAGCCTTTTCAATAAAACGGACCATCAACAAGTGGGTCAGTACGAGTTGCTTGCCTTAACCTAACGTGTGGCGAAGGGATATTCTTTTGGCTTTGGCATAAAAAATCTCCAGACCTCCTGCGTCGGCTCGTATTTTTTATGTCAAGGCCCGAACATCCCTCTTTTGCGCCCCACGCCTTTCAGGTGTCAAGCAACTCATACAACCACACTGTCTTTGGACGCATGGTTAAAAAAAAGCTCCCACCGATATGAAAGCCACAGGAAAACATAAAGATATTAGGTCAAGGCAAGCTCACCAATCCTCCTATCATTACCGCATAATCACAAAGGCGGTCAAGGCGGTGGCAATCATCATCGGGGCGGTTATCGGGATAGCGTTGTGGGCGATAGCGAAACCCATACTGAGGGGAATAGGCTGGCTCATTTCAATCCTTACCGCAATCGGAGTAATCTATTGGATTTTAACACTCTGAAAATATTTACGACTATGGCAACCACAAGAGAAAACCGAGGCACACGAGCCTTCAACGAC
>CAJKQX010000059.1 GCA_905202125.1 uncultured Prevotella sp. | reverse complement strand
TTCTAAAACGGAAGTAAATCCTGCAAAAACGAAATGTTAAAAATTTGCATTTGCGAGCGCGCCAATCAGATGTCTAATATAATCCCAAACGAATGGACACAAAACATCGCGTTCGCAATTACTATGAATGATAACCAATGATTATCAATAACTTGATTGCGGACGCGATGATAGTATTATAAAATAGGTCTGCGTGTTAGAAAGGCAGATCGTCAGACTGTTCCTGTGAAGCAGGTGCCTGATTGGTATTTGCCGTATTCACGTCGAATGGATTGGTGCTTGGCGCAACATTAGAAGCAAACGGATCCTGATTGACAGACTGTACGGTGGTATTCGGGGCAGCATTGGCGGCCGGTCTCACATCGTAAGCACGGATACTGTTGAACCAACGGCCGTTGTACTCGTGTGCATCAATGTCGAATGATACTACAACCTCCTGTCCAATCTGAATATTGAAACGCGACAGACGGTCTGCTCCAAATACAGAAAATACCATCTTGCGCGGATACGCGTCATGTGTTTCTATAACGAAATCCTGAGCTTTCCATTCGCCACGAGCGGATGTGCCGCTACGTTCGGGAAGAGCTGCAATAATTTTTCCTTGTAATTCCATTGTTTAAATTTTTTATTTCCGTTTGCGAAATTAATAAAAATAGTTCTAAAAAGGGAAACTTTCTCTTGATTTTTTTGTTACTCACAAGCCTTTTTATTATTTTTGTAGATTATATGGACATGTGAAATACAAACAAAATAAAATATAAAAAGATGCGATTTACTTTATCCAGCAGTATGCTCAACAGCCGTCTGCAAATTTTGTCGAGAGTGATAAACAGCAAGAGTTCAATATCAATTCTGGATTGTTTCCTCTTTGACGTAAAACAAAACTTATTGACAATAACTGCCAGCGATAGTGAAAATGTGATGCAAACGACTCTGTCATTGGACAGTAGCGAGAACGAGGGCTGTTTCGCCATACCCAGCCGTACGATATTGGAAGCCGTGAAAGAGCTGCCCGAGCAACCTCTGATTTTTGATGTCAACCTCAACGATATGACTATCGAGGTTATGTATCAGAATGGCCGATACAAATTCACTGCCCAGAACGGATCTGAATATCCCATCGCCGAGTCAGTGGCCAATGACGCCACGGTGATAACAATCGATAGTGCACAACTGTCCGACAGCATATCGAGATCATTGTTTGCAACAGCTCAGGACGAACTGCGCCCCGTGATGAACGGTATCTATTTCGACTTGACAAACGAGTGTCTCACTGTGGTTGCAAGCGATGGTCACAAACTGGTGAGAAACAAGATTCTAACAGTAAAGAGCGACACGCCTGCCTCTTTCATCCTTCCCAAGAAACCGGCCACACTACTCAAGAGCGTATTGGGCCGCAACGAGGGCGAGGTGACTATCAAATTCCACGATCGAAGCGCAGAGATAATATATGCAGACGGATCGTTGTCGTGCCGACTGATTGAAGGCCGCTACCCCAATTACAACTCGGTGATACCGCAGAACAATCCCAACCAGTTGACGATCGACCGCAAAGCACTCATTGGTGCATTGCGCCGTGTGCTCCCGTTTGCGAGTGAGAGCAGCCAACTGGTAAGATTCCACCTGTCCAACGGCAATATGGAACTCACATCTGAAGACATGGACTTTGCCACAAGCGCCAAAGAAAATATAATATGTGATTACAATGGCAACGTCATGGACATTGGTTTCAAGGGTAGTTCGCTGTATGAGATTCTGACTAATATCGACGGTGATGACATAGTGATGTATCTGGCTGACCCGAGCCGCGCCGGCGTTATCGAACCGGCTATGCAGTCGGAGACGGACGAGATACTGATGTTGATTATGCCAATGTTGTTAAACGACTAAGAAATGAAACTGAATATATCAAAACCCCTTGTTGTCTTCGACCTGGAGACAACGGGGCTTGATCTTGTCCACGATCGTATAATACAGATTTCTTATATTAAGGTATTTCCCGATGGCAAGGAGGAAAGAGAGAATATCTTTGTGAATCCGGGAAAGGCCATACCAGCCGATGTGACTGCGCTGACTGGCATCTCCGATGAAGACGTGAAAGACAGTCCCACGTTCAAGGAGATATCCGCATCGCTGAACGAGAAATTCAAGAACTGTGATTTTGCCGGGTTCAATTCCAATCATTTCGATATTCCTATGCTGGCAGAAGAGTTTCTGCGTTCAGAAATTGACTTTGATTTCTCACGCTGCAACCTCATCGACGCTCAGACGATATTCCACAAAATGGAACGTCGCAATCTTGCCGCCGCCTACAAGTTTTATTGCGGTAGAAAGATGGAGGACGATTTCGAAGCCCATCGTGCCGACCAAGACACGGAAGCCACTTATCGTGTGTTGATGGGTGAGCTCGACCGTTATAATCCCGAGACTCAGGAAGAGCCAGACAAACATCTGCCCAATGACATTAAGGCACTGGCCGAATTCTCAAAAATCAACGACAATGTCGATTTTGCCGGACGTATTGTCTGGAAAGAGATGAAAGACAGCAAGGGCAACGCAGTAATCGGAGATGACGGTAAGGCCGTGAAACAGGAAGTGTTCAATTTCGGCAAATACAAGGGACGCAGCGTGAGCGATGTGCTGAAGTGCGACCCAGGATATTTCAGTTGGATGCTTAACGGCGATTTCACATATAATACGAAACAGGTGCTGACACGAATCAAGCTCAAGGAGTTTAACAAAAAATAAAAATCATCGGAATCATGTTGAAAGGGAAGAAAATTGTATTGGGCATCACCGGTTCCATCGCAGCCTACAAAGCATGCCTTATCATACGCGGATTGATAAAGCAAGGGGCAGAAGTGCAAGTAGTGATAACGCCTGCGGGCAAAGAATTTATCACACCTATCACCCTATCGGCTTTGACCCACAAGCCTGTAATCAGCGAATTCTTTTCTCAACGTGATGGAACGTGGCACTCACATGTGGACTTAGGCCTGTGGGCTGACGCCATGCTTATTGCGCCATGCACCGCGAGCACATTGGGAAAGATGGCAAACGGTATTGCCGACAACATGCTGATCACGACATACCTATCCATGAAAGCGCCAGTGTTCATCGCTCCGGCAATGGATTTGGACATGTATGCCCACCCGTCCACTGCGGAAAACATGAACAAGCTGCGCAGCTACGGCAATCATTTCATCGAGCCGCAAAGCGGTTTTCTCGCAAGCGGACTTGAGGGCAAGGGACGAATGGAAGAGCCCGAAGTGATAGTAAACACACTGATAGATTATTTCACCAATGTATCACCACAACCATTGAAAGGGAAAAAGGTGCTCATCACCGCCGGACCAACATACGAGAAGATTGACCCGGTGCGTTTCATCGGTAATTATTCCAGCGGCAAGATGGGATTTGCCATAGCCGAAGAGTGCCGGAGACGCGGTGCGGAGGTGGTGTTGATAGCCGGTCCGGTGAGTCTGACGTGTTCAGCAGACATCAAAAGAATCAATATCGAAAGTTGTGACGATATGTACAATGCTGCCATCGCGGAATTTCCAAAGGCGGACATTGCAGTCTTGTCGGCCGCTGTTGCCGATTTCAAGCCCCGGACAAAGGCAGAGACCAAAATCAAACACACCGATACCGGATTGACACTCAGTCTGACAACCACACACGACATCGCTGCCGCACTGGGCAAGATGAAAAAAGACAAGCAGCATCTTGTGGCTTTTGCACTTGAAACAGACAATGAGGAACAGAATGCAATAAAGAAATTGAACAATAAGAATGCCGATTTCATTATCCTCA
Source organism: uncultured Prevotella sp. (assembly GCA_905202125.1). GTDB lineage: Bacteria > Bacteroidota > Bacteroidia > Bacteroidales > Bacteroidaceae > Prevotella. The sequence goes on along the minus strand of CAJKQX010000059.1, from coordinate 11,885 downwards.
ACAGTATGAGGAACAAGGAAACATGTTTCGGTTACGATAACAACCAAATCAAAATAATAAGCCGAGACGCAGTAAAAGAGTTTCCAAAGAAAACAAAGACTGAGGTGGCTAAGGATATTGTGGATGAAATGATATACATCCTTCATTAATTATCGAGCGCAATGACTTATAGATTGATTATATTATTTCTGATGTGCATACATCTCGGGCAAACAAACGCTCAGGAACTGGATGCGCGTGTTACGGTAAATTACAGTCAGATACAAGGCACAGATGCCAGTGTGTTTGAAGACCTGAAACAAACGTTGCTCCAATTTATCAACGACAGACAATGGACCAACCTTCAGTTTCAGAAGAACGAACGCATACCGTGTAATTTCAATATAACGGTCACCAAATACGACAATTCATCAAACATCTTCACATGCAAGGCCATCATTCAAGCCATACGTCCGGTGTACAATTCGACTTACACGTCAACAATATACAACAACACCGACAACGAGTTCAACTTCGAGTACGCGCAGTTTGACCAGCTTCAGTTCAACGAAGAGAACATAGACAACCAGCTCACTGCGCTCATTGCTTATTACGCTTATCTCATAATAGGCCTCGACCTCGACACATTCGCCCCTATGGGAGGAGAAGACATACTGCAACGATGCATGAATCTAGTAAACAACTGTCAGAATCTCAACTATCCGGGATGGAAAGCTTTTGATAATGATCGCAACCGTTTTGCCATCATCAACGATTATCTTGACGCGGGAATGAAATCGTTTCGCAGTTTTCAATACGATTATTACAGAACCGGGCTGGACGAGATGGCCAACAATCCCGAACGCGGACGGACCAACATTACAACAGCCATAGAGAACGGCCTGAAGAAATGTCACGAAGACAAACCGCTGAGCCTGTTGCCGCAAATATGGACCGACTATAAGCGTGACGAGCTCTCCAATATATATAAAGGTAAAGGAACTCCAAAAGAAAAAGAAAGTATTTACAACATACTCTTCTCCATCAATGCCAGCCAAAATACCGCATGGAATAAGATAAAAGAATAATCAATGCTGAAACATTTATATATCAACAATTTCACACTTATCGACCAACTGGATATTTCTTTCTATCCTGGTTTCTCTGTGATTACAGGCGAGACCGGAGCAGGAAAGAGTATCATCATCGGAGCCGTAGGTTTGCTTCTTGGCAACAGAGCCGATGCTAAAATGATAAAAAGCGGGAAAAACAAATGTGTGGTTGAAGCCGTATTCTCAACGGAAGATAATGATAAGGTGAACCGATTTTTCGAAACAAACGATCTGGATTACGACCACACGGAGTGCATACTCAGACGCGAGATCAATGCGAGCGGCAAAAGCCGTGCATTCATCAATGATACACCCGTCGTCATTTCCCTTCTCAAGGAGTTGGGCGGTCTTCTGCTCGACATTCACAGCCAACATCAAAACATGTTGTTGAGCAATGACGATTTCCAACTCAATGTGGTCGATTCATTTGCCAACAATAAAGATATCCTCGACAATTATCTGAAATCGTTCCAGGAATACAAATGTCTGGAAACAAAACTTGAAGAGCTGACGGCCAATATAGAAAGGAACAGACAAAACGAGGATTTCCTCCGGTTTCAACAAAAGGAATTGACAGAGGCTACCTTCGAACAGACCGACGAACAGGAAGAGTTGGAACGCATAAGCGAGGTGATGACCCATGCCGAGGAGATAAAAGAAAGTCTGTATTCGGCCCATGAATATCTCAACAACGAAGACACGGGTATCATCACACAACTGAGAAACACTCTCGGTCTGCTGGATAATGTATCGAAAGTATATCCGAAGGCTTCCGAACTGCGCGAGCGCGTGGACAATTGTTTCATCGAGCTGAAAGACATTGGCCGTGAATGTTCCATCTGTATCGACGATATCGACTACGACCCGGCCCAACTATCGAAGATAAACGAGAGATTGGACTTGATCTACACACTGGAAAAAAAATATCATGTCGAAACAATTGCGGAACTCATCGACAAATTGTCCGAAATAAATACTCAGTTATCTCAAATCGATAATTTCGACGATGAGAAATCACAATTGGAGACCATGCTGTCGGAGAAGAAATCGGAGTGCGAAAAGAAGGCCCGACACCTCAGTTCGCTGCGCAAGAAAGCAGCATTGACTATTGAAAAGGAACTTGCCCTGAGACTTGTTCCACTCGGAATACCCAACGTTCGATTTAAGATAGACATCACGCCGACCGACACATTGGGACGAAAGGGATGCGACAAAGTGATATTCCTGTTCAGTTCAAACACCAGTTCGCCACTGATGCCCGTATCACAAGTGGCATCCGGAGGAGAGATTTCACGTGTGATGCTATCAATCAAAGCCCTAATGAGCCATATCACAGGTTCGCCCACCATCATTTTCGATGAGATAGATACCGGCGTAAGCGGTCGTATTTCGGAAAAGATGGCTCATATCATGAAAGAGATGAGCGGCAACAATCATCAAGTGATATGTATCACCCACCTGCCACAGATAGCCGCCGTAGGCGATACACACTACAAAGTGGTGAAAACAGAGACTGAAAACGGCACGTCAAGCGTCATATCCCAACTCTCGGCCGAAGACCGTGTGACGGAAATAGCCCAGATGCTCAGTGGCAGTGACATCTCTCAGGCTGCAATAGACAACGCAAAATCATTATTGAACAACAAAAATATATAATATGAAAAAAATAGTACTACTGATATTATTTGTCATGGGCATCAGTCTTACAAGCAATGCCCAACCGCAAATAAAGAAAATCACAAAATCGCTCTTCACCCTTAAGACCTACGGCAAGGACGGAACGGTGAAATCGACATCTCACGGCTTGTTTATCGGCAAGAATGGCGAGGCCGTAGGTCTTTGGTCAGCATTTACAGACGCAGAGCGCGCCATAGTCACCGATGTTGATGGCAGAGAGATGGATGTGGAGTGCATCATGGGAGCTAACGAACTGTACGATGTATGTAAATTCAAGGTCAAAGGAAACACCGTTGCCGCCGAATATTCACCTCAACCGGCGAAACAAAACGACAAAGTGTGGCTGATTAACACATCGGAATCCAAGCCTTCACCCCTGCCCTACACCGTCAGCAAGGCTGAAACATTCTCCAACAAATACAATTATTACGTCCTTCCGTCAGATGACAATATGCCCGGAGAGTCAGGCTATGCCATTGTCAACAGCCAGGGAATGGTAATAGGTATCACTCAAAATTCCAATACCCCGGGTGAGATACACGCTGTTGATACAAAATTTATCGATGATCTTAAGATCGAAGGACTGTCTATCAGCGAACCGATATTCCGTAAGACAGGTATATTACTGGACATGCCGAAGGACAAGGAACAGGCTCTTATCATGCTGGTGATGGCCAAAGAGTTGAACGACTCGGCTAAATACATCGGATATATCAATGATTTCGTGGAACGTTTTCCGAAGGATGTGGATGGATATGCGGCACGTGCAATGACCAACATGTCCCTGCAGAAATACGAGGATGCAGACAACGACATGAAACTTGCCATTGAAAAAGCGACAGACAAGGCCGAGGCTCATTCAGAATATTCACGGGTGATGTATCAGAAAATCGTTTATGAGCCCGACTCCACTTTCACTCATTGGACTCTCGACAATGCTCTCGACGAGATACACAAGGCCATAGCCATCAACCCCATGCCTGTATACAAACATCGCGAAGCACAGATCATCTTCTCACAAGGCAACTACAAGGACGCGTACGACCGATTTATCGGTCTGACAAAAGAGAAGCTCAATCGCGAAGAGCTGTTCTTCGAGGCTGCACAATGCAAAACCCAGCTCGCAGCTCCCGACCAAGAGATTATTGTACTGTTGGACAGCGCCATCAACGCTTGCCAGAAACCGCTCAACGCTTTGGCTGCGCCGTATATTCTGTCGCGTGGTCAGTTGTACGACAAGATAGGCGAATATCGCAAAGCGATGAGTGACTACAACACGTACGACACTCTGATGGTGGGCCGGGCTAACGATGTCTTTTATTATACGAGATACCTATGCGCCTTGAATACCAAACAATTCCAACAGGCGCTCAACGATATCGCCCATGCAGCATACATCAATCCATATCAACCCACATATATGGCCGAATTGGCTTCTTTGCAACTGCGATTCAACCAGTTGGACAACGCCATAAAATCGGCAACCATGTGCATCAACATTGCACCCGAATATGCAGACGGATATATCATCCGTGGCATAGCACTGATGCACAACAAGGATAAAGAGAAAGGAATGGAGGATTTGCTGAAAGCCAAAGAGCTTGGCGATGCAAGAGCGGACGAGTTGATAAACAAATACAAATAGTCTAACCCTTATATTATATAATAATGTGGGACGCCATCGATTTGACGCCCCACATTATTGTTTTATCCCGAATCGGTCATTAGAGTTCATGGCAGTTTTGGGTTAAAGTAAAAGTAAAAACCACCGGGAATATCGAATCGATTGTTGAGCGACAGCATATAAATCGGCTTATCGTATCGGTGCACGGGCGAGCCATAGGCTAAATGCTGCACACAAAACACGCCTTGCAAAGTGGGACACCATAATCCGAAGTTGAGCTGCGGCACAGCAACAATCTGAAAGGAACAGTAATCCGGCAGACTCTTGAACATCTCCAACCTTCGGCAAGCATGAGCCGACAGCGCGTCACGTCAATCTCCGTTTGCTGGGTACGATTGGTACAAATGGCGTGGAGCATATCCTTAACTGACTGTTTTCCGGACAACAAAGGCAGTCAATATTTTCATATTGTCGGCCTTGTCCGGGCAATTAAAAAATACATATATTCAGAGTATCCATGCATTTACATTGTGGTAAATCCGAAGATTTTATATAATTTTGCGATAGACAAGACGATGTTTTATGAATAATCAAAATATGGGGAAAAACAAGATAGTGACACATTTGTACGAATCGCCGTGCGGGATGTTGATGATCGGGGCGTATGACAACGCGCTTTGTCTATGCGACTGGCAAATAGAAGGACATAGCAATCACATAAACTCGCGTTTAAAACGGCTTCTAAATGCGAATTTTGTCTTTGGAGAATCGGCTACAATAGATAGCGCCATACATCAACTTGACGAATATTTTGCAGGTGAACGCACAGCCTTCGACATCCCATTGCTATTTGCGGGTACTGATTTTCAGAAATTGGTGTGGCGATATTTGCTGGATATTCCATACGGAAAGACCATATCATACAGCGAGATGGCTGAACGCACAGGCAAGCCCCGCGCCGTGAGAGCCGTTGCCAACGCCAACGCATCCAACGCCATCTCCATATTCGCACCATGCCATCGCGTCATCGGCAGTAATAATACGCTCACGGGATATGGTGGCGGCGTGGAGACAAAGCGTAGGCTGCTGCGCCTGGAGGGCATCACTATTGATAAGTAAAAAATATGTATTTTACACGCCCATCTCGGGATACTTAATTTCATTAACTAATGCACAGTAAAAATAATCCACTGGTTTCTAATCAAGAATCCACTGATTTCCTATCCAAAAACCACTGGTTTTTCACTCAAAAACAACCGGTTTATAAAACGCTGTGAATCTATACTTTCGCCTATTATTGCTATTCGCCTGATTCCCAATTGTATAGTCGATTTGCTCAAACCATCATCTGCGCACGATACTCATTAGGCGTGACGCCAACTACCTTCTTGAACGAACGTGTGAAATGTTGCGGATATTGGAACCCGAGCTCATAAGATATCTGGCTTATGGATTTGGACCCGTCGAGCAAATTCTCCTTAGCCCTATCCATCACCTTCAGTTGGATATATGATTTGGCCGAATTTCCGGTTTCTTTCTTGATGAGATCACCGAAATATCCGGGCGACAGGCACAGTTCGCTTGCGCAAAACTTGACAGTTGGCAATCCCTCGCTGACGGCCTTTCCGGAAGAGATATAATTGTCGATCAATGACTCAAAGCGCATCAAGAGGTCACGATTCATGGGTTCACGGGTAATAAACTGTCTTTCGTAAAAGCGCAGACAATAGTTCAACAACAATTCGATGTTGGTAGCAATCAGTCGTTTGCTCAGACGGTCAATGGTGTGTTCGATCTCTTGACGTATATTCTTCAGACAATCAACGAACAATATTTGTTCTTTCTCGGAGAGATGCAAAGCTTCGTTCACTTCGTATGAGAAAAACGAGTAATCCTTTATACTGCGTCCGAGAGATGTTCCGTATATCAATTCCGGGTCGAAACAAAGAGCCCATCCCTTAGGTTGGAATACCTCGCCGGTGTCTTCTACGCCTATCACCTGGCCCGGTGCGATACAAACAACGGAACCTTTCTGATAATCATATTTTTGTCTGCCGTAAATCAATTCACAGTTCTTCTCGTCTTTCAAAAATACCGTGTAGAAACTGAATGTATGACGCATGTGCTTCATCGGTCGTGCCTGTGACATATCAATCACACTGACCAATGGATGCAAGGTCTCCACGCCTAACATCTCATTATACTCGGATACCGTCGCAATGTTTTTTAATGTATTCTTGCTCATAGCTTTAAATTTACTGCGAAGAATGTATATACAACCGATTATTACTCAATGGTTTGCAAGTAATAAGTCAGAAATATGATCGTAAACTTTAACGGTACATTCTAAAGGGTGAAGATTTAACGCTTTTATTGTTTCTTAACTCGGTTGGAGTGCCAATTTGGGCGGTTTCTTCTCTTTTCAGTGCAATTTACTTCTGATATTCCACTTCTTTTTGGACATTCTCATAAGCCCTGCAAAGGTACGATATTTTATTGGATATTCTACCTATTCCTTATCGTTTTTAGATTCATTTTGCGTGCCGCACTGTAATCTCAACAAACAAGGGAGAAAATGAACATACCCCTTAAAAATACTTTAGGCGATAAGCCTCTGATTTAGAGGGCTTATCGCCTAAGTAACTTTTTATAAGGCTCTATCGCTTATTCCTCGATGGCAGCCTGCGCCGCAGCCAAACGTGCGATTGGAACGCGGAATGGAGAGCAAGATGCGTAGTTCATGCCGACTTTAGCGCAGAACTTAACAGAAGATGGCTCACCTCCGTGCTCGCCACAGATACCTGTACGCATTCCCGGACGAACGGCGCGACCTTTCTGAACAGCCATTTCGATGAGCTGACCAACGCCATTCTGGTCGAGCACCTGGAACGGGTCAACGCTCAAGATCTTCTTGTCAAGATATACCGGCAGGAAGCTGGCGATATCGTCACGAGAGTATCCGAATGTCATCTGTGTGAGGTCATTGGTTCCGAATGAGAAATACTCTGCCTCAGAAGCAATCTTGTCGGCTGTAAGGGCAGCACGTGGAATCTCAATCATTGTTCCGATTTCGAATTCTACCTCAACACCTTCCTCGGCAAACACCTCTTTGGCTGTTTTCTGTATGACATCTTTCTGCTGTTTGAATTCGTAAAGGATACCAATCAGCGGAACCATGATCTCCGGTTTCGGATCTTTGCCTTCCTTCTTCAGTTCGCAAGCAGCACTGAGTATTGCACGTGTCTGCATAGCGGTAATCTCAGGGAATGTGATACCGAGACGACAACCACGATGACCCAACATAGGATTGTTTTCAGCGAGACTGGCAACACGCTTCTTAATCTCATCTACACTAACGCCCATCTCTTCGGCCATTGTCTGCTGACCTTTCAGATCGTGGGGAACGAACTCATGGAGAGGCGGATCGAGCAGACGGATATTTACAGGACAGCCGTCCATTGCCTCCAAGATGCCCTTGAAATCGGCCTTCTGATACGGCAGGAGTTTGGCAAGTGCTTTCTCACGACCTTCAACAGAATCAGCAAGAATCATCTCGCGCATAGCCACGATCTTCTGATCTTCGAAGAACATGTGCTCGGTACGTGTCAGACCGATACCTTTGGCGCCAAATGCACGTGCTACCTGAGCGTCGTGAGGTGTATCGGCATTAGTACGTACTTGCAGTTTGGTGTACTTATCACAGAGATCCATCAGGACTTTGAAATCGCCTGAGAGCTCGGCTGCCTTAGTAGGAATCTCGCCTGCATATACTTGTCCTGTCGAACCGTTGAGAGAGATGTAGTCACCTTCTTTATATACTACGCCTTCAATCTCAACTGTCTTGTTCTTATAGTTCACATTGATTGCACCGGCACCTGATACGCAGCATTTACCCATACCACGAGCTACAACGGCTGCATGAGAAGTCATACCACCACGAGCGGTAAGTATACCCTCTGCGGCGGACATTCCGGCGAGATCCTCGGGCGATGTCTCAATACGAACCATAACTACACGATGACCGTCTTCGCGCCATTTCTGAGCATCATCGGCGTGGAATACTATCTGTCCGCAAGCAGCACCAGGAGAAGCGGGAAGTCCCTGAGTGATGGCTTTTGCTCTTTTGAGAGCATCTTTATCGAATACCGGATGCAGGAGTTCATCGAGTTTCTGCGGTTCGCAACGCATAAGAGCGGTCTTCTCATCAATCATGCCCTCGCGTACGAGGTCCATTGCGATTTTCACCATTGCCGTACCTGTACGTTTACCGTTACGTGTCTGCAAGAACCATAGTTTGCCTTCCTGTACGGTGAATTCCATATCCTGCATGTCGTGATAGTGCTCTTCCAACTTATTCTGCAGTGCATCGAGTTCTTTATAAATCTCTGGCATAGCCTCTTCCATTGAAGGATAGTTGGCTGCACGTTCTTCCTCTGAGATACCCTGCAATGCTGCCCAGCGGCGTGAACCTTCGATTGTGATCTGCTGAGGAGTACGGATACCGGCAACCACGTCCTCGCCCTGTGCGTTCACGAGATACTCACCATTGAAGAGATTCTCTCCGGTAGCAGCATCACGGCTGAAGCAAACACCGGTAGCTGAAGTCTCGCCCATGTTACCGAATACCATTGCCATCACGTTGACAGCTGTACCCCACTCTGCGGGAATGCCTTCCATCTTGCGATAGAGGATGGCGCGTTCGTTCATCCAGCTGTCGAACACAGCGCAGATAGCGCCCCAGAGCTGCTCCATAGGATCGGTCGGGAAATCCATACCCGTCTGTTCCTTGATGGCGGCCTTGAACAATTCTACGAGCTGTTTGAGTTCGTCAACGGTCATCTCATTGTCAAGCGAGATGCCACGCTGAGCCTTTACCTTCTGAATGATGGCCTCAAAGGGGTCGATATCCTCTTTGTTCACAGGTTTCATACCCATTACCACGTCACCATACATTTGTACGAAACGACGATAGCTGTCGTAAGCAAAACGCTCATTGCCTGTTTTCTTTGCAAGACCTTCTACAACATCGTCGTTCAGACCGAGATTCAGGATAGTGTCCATCATACCAGGCATTGATGCACGTGCACCTGAACGTACCGATACGAGCAAGGGATTGGCAACATCGCCAAACTTGCAGTTCATCAAGTTTTCGATATGCTTTACTGATTTCTCAACATCGTCTTTCAGCAATTCTACGACAGTGTCTTTACCTTTCTCAAAGTACTCGTTGCAAACATCGGTAGTAATAGTGAATCCCGGAGGAACAGGAACACCGATAAGGTTCATTTCAGCCAAATTGGCACCCTTGCCACCGAGCAGATTTCTCATATCCGCTTTTCCTTCGGCTTTTCCATTTCCGAAAATATAAACTCTTTTTTCGCTCATAGTTAATTAGATGTATTTTTATTCTTATATATTATTTTCTTTAGGTAAAATACGCATGGTTTTCAACGCCTTTCAAGCAAAACGACAACTATATACGTATTTTTTGCAAAAATAATTTATTATTATAAATATCGCAAATTTTTTTAGAAGAAAATGTAATGTCGAGTTTGCATTATTATCGAATTAAATCTCTATTAATGGAAAAGACAAAATGGAAATTATCTATTGAAATCGGTCCGTCGATTAAAAAAACATGTTTTTCCCGGATTAATAAAGAGTATTCATAATATCAAACAAACTCTTCTTGATAACATCCACGACGGAAGAGATAATTAAGAATACGCAACTACAATCGAGCCAAATGTTAAAATTCGCCCCTGATTTTCGCGTTTTTCTGAGTGAGACAGTCGCTCGGTCGAAATACGGCAAAAATGAGTAGTTTCAGATAACCAACTGAATATCGGCGAAATACACAATTTTAGATTTTCCAAAGGCCTCGAAATTGTTGGAAAATCATTGTATATTGCTCAAAAAAGAGCCCAACTTGGCATCCAAAAGGGCCCCTTTCACACCCTGAAAGGGTTCCTTTCACACCCTAAAAGGACTACTTTGGGAAATCGAAAGGACAAAAATGGCAAAAACGGAGCATTTTTTCTATCTCAAGAGGACATTTTTCCGATTTTTCGGCCGTACATTTTTCTAAAAGTGAAAAAAATCCTGAAGAAATATTTAACATAAAAGTGTTAAATAATAGTCGTCTCATCCGCACCCTCTGTATTGTATGATTAATCCTTCATAAAAAAAGCATTCTTCATATTATTTCCAAATAATCATAAATCCACACCATACTTACGTTAACAAATTGATTATATGTAAAATACGATGTGTTTGTTGTTTTCTTTCATGATTATTCTTCCTCACCTTCGTTGTATTTTTTAAAGCTCAATGTCAAAGTTGTAATACCTGCGGAGATAACCAAGAGACCAAGTGTTGACATGATGCTCTCTTTCTCACCAGTGTTGGGTAGTGTGCCACCGTAAACGGTTGTATTTGCCACTTCTTTTGGATCAGAATCGAGCTTATAAGATACTGTGGCGGGATTGTGCCACTTTTCTTTCGGAGCGTCTACGGGCTTATTAGATACCTTTTTTGGTGTGCTAGGTTTTTCTGGTGTTGGCTTAGTTGGTTCCTCTGGGATTTCCAACTCTGGCAAGTCCAAGATAGGTGCATCATTCGGAATTACACCACCTTCGAATGGTGGGAGTTCACGTTCTTCTGGAATGCCTGGAATACCTCCTTGGAATTCTGGCTTGTCGTAAACCGGGGCTTCGTTTGGAACTGTTCCGATTGGCTCAGTGTACTCTGGCAATTCTCGTACCTCTGGAATTCCGGGGATGCCACCCTCAAATTCTGGGATGTCAACTTTAGGTGCATCGTGTGGGATTTCAAACGTTGGTTCGGGCTTGTTTTCACCGCTAGCATCACCACGTCCGCCTACTAGTTGGACTTTAGATATTGAGATAGCCCCAGCATCTACCGCTACCAGCGTAGCCTTGTTCGTTGGGTTGGTTGAATCTTTAACCGCTGATTTCAAGCGAGTTTGGTAATCGATGTACATAATGCGGTTAAACTCTTTGAATTTCGCATCAAAGCCGTCTGCTCTAACATTCCAGCTTTCGAGATAATCCTTGGCTGAGTAGTCGATACCAGTCCACTTAACAGGGTCTTCAACAAAATAGATATTCTGTGAGCCATCTACGAACTCTTGATTATCTGACCATGTATCTTGCAATTTTGCATAGTTCAAGACCTGACGAGCTGTGTTCAGACGCAATGTCCAGTTGATAACTTGTGGATTGTCTTTATTTTGACTACCCCACTTAGACAAGAGCTCGTCTGTTGGAAGTGGTCCTTCCTCACCAATTTCAAAGGTCTTAACTGTACCGTTAAAGTTAACGGTTACCGGTTTACCCGGTTCAACGACATCAAGCCATTTTGCGTCAAACTTGAGTGACATCTTCTTGTTGAGCGGGTGACTAGTGAAATAGTCGTTGAATGTCGTAGTGATCTTACGAGCTTGTGCATCCGCATTGGCTTTACCTACAATG
>CAJKQX010000058.1 GCA_905202125.1 uncultured Prevotella sp. | reverse complement strand
ACGACTGGTAACGAATCTAACCTACGTGGCTATAGTTTTCGGACAGTCTCCCCCATATGGTTAAACCTAAACTTCTATACTTGTTCTAAACAGAGCAATATAGATTTTATATATTTCACTGATTGCGATGAGATTATCAATATGGCAAGTAAATATCCAAATATTATCTGTCATAAAGTTTCGTTTGAGGAATATTGTGATAGCGTAAGTAAACGTTTGAAAGTTGATTTTCATCCAGAGCATGCTTACAAGTTGTGTGATTTAAAACCCTTTTATGGATTTATTCACCAGGATATATTAAGAAAATATGAATTCTGGGGATATGGCGACAACGATTTAATTTATGGAAATCTTAATGTCTTGACAAACGTCAATATGCTCAATTCGTATGATGTTATCACTACCATGTCTGAACGTATTGCCGGGCATTTTGCGATATTTCGGAATAATGAAAAATATCGATTACTTCCGTTCAAATGCTCTCGATGGAAGGAACAACTATTATATGCAGAGCATGTTGGTTTTGATGAGAGCGATTGGGTGAGATTGGTTTTACCTGAAAAAAGGATTTTAACTGCATTATATAAAGGTTTATTTAAACCTTTTATGTCTTATGGGAAATGGGTAGAATTAACCTATCGCCTTTATAGCAATAAGTGGAATCGTAAGTTTACTGAGGAGATGTTTACCACACCTATACCAAAGGATGGTGACGTCTGGACTTACGATAATAAGACAGGAAAAATCATAGCACCCGATGGTCGAGAACTTCCTTATCTTCATTTCTTGTTCTTCAAGAAAACGAAGTATCTTGAAACGGATAATTATTGGAAAGGGGATTATTGGAAAATTGACAAAAATAGCGACTTCAATAATATTAAAAATATAAGTTTTTCCTTAAATGGCGTAGAAAGTGATAAATAAGCTTATTATGATGAAGAATTATTGCAAGTAGCCTCTTCGTTTCAGTTTTTTTATTAGCCCTAAGTAAAATGAAATTTATGACTTGGATAGCAAGATTATATTGATAAACTGAGGTGTCCTGTAGTTTTTGTTTTTTCTAAATTAAGAAAATTTATGCACATTTGTTTTGTTTGTCGTGAATATCCGCCGTCTCTTCGTGGCGGTGGTATTGCTTCATATATTAAAGAGGTGGCACATGGGTTGCATGATGCTGGGCATCGTGTGACGGTGATTGCTGCTTCTGATGATACCCGCTTGTCTTCTGATGAGGATGATGAAGGGGTGAGGGTGATTAGACTTTCGGGTGGAGATTTCCTGATTCCGCAGGTGGAAGGGAACTCACTGCTGAAAAAGTTTAGAATGTTTTATCGCTTCTATGCTTATCGCAGGAGAATCAGAGAGAAGATACAGAGCCTCGGGGATGTTGATGTCATTGAGGTGCCTGAATATGGTGCCGAGGGATATTTCCTTAATGATATCGGTATTCCTGTCATCACCCGATTGCATACTCCTATGCTTCTCGATCATTATCATTTCTCTCTTCAGAAATTGTCTAAGGCTAACTGGCTATACTTCTGGCAGGGATGTAAAGAACTGAAGGTGATGAAAGAGGCTCGGTATATTACTTCGTGTAGTACTTCACTGAAGGAATGGAGCCAGAAATTCGTGGGGATTCAATCTGATAAAATCAAGGTTATTTATAATCCTATCTTGTCTGAGCGATGGACATCGAACTCTTCTAAACCTTCTGAAGGCAAGAATGGTAAAAAGCATATTCTCTTTGTAGGAACTGTCTGCGACTGGAAGGGGTGTGGTGACTTGGCTGATGCCTGCAAACTGATGGCTGACTCTGGTGAGATAGGAGAAATTCAACTTGACTTGGTGGGTAAGACCGGGGCTTATGCTGATGAACTGAATGCTAAATATGGCAAAGAAAAGTGGTTCCATCTTGTGGGTAAACTGCCAAGGGAGGAAGTGATGAAACGCTATGCCCAGGCAGATGTGGTTTGCTTCCCGTCCTGGTGGGAGAATATGCCGATGGTATGCATTGAGGCTATGCTCTCTGGAGCTGTTGTCATCGGTAGTAACTCTGGTGGTATGAGTGAGATTATCGAGGATGGAAAGAGTGGCTTCCTGATGACTCCAAGAGATCCGATGATGCTCGCCGATAAAATCAAGGAGGTATGTATGCTTCCTTTAGATGCTAAAGCAAAAGTGAGAAAGGAAGCGCATGAGAGAATCATGCAGAATTTTGATATGAAGGTCATCATCCCGCAGATGGTGGACTATTATCAAATGGTAATTGACAATGATAAAAAACAGAAATAATCATGAAAATTCTTTGGATTTCACCTTGGTTCGGTAATTACCGAATCCCGGTATATGAAAATTTGAATAAGTTGAGCGGTGGTAATTTCTACATTATCTGTTCGCAGGAAAATACTTCTGACTTGGTACGTGAGAAACTGAAGGCTACACTTGGTGACCATGCTGTCATTATGAGTGGAGAGAAGCGTACTACGATGGGTAGTGAGGAAAGCGATTTTGCCAATAGTGCTTTGGTTATCAAGCGCCAGCCTGGACTCTATAAAGCTGTCAAGGACATCAAACCTGATGTTGTGATAACCGAGGGCTTTGGAGGCTGGGCTCCCGCTGGTATCAGATATGCCGTATTGCATCACAAGAAGCTCTGTATGTTCTATGAAAGAACCGCATACGTGGAGCGTAATTCACCCAAATGGCGTTCGTGGTATCGTCGCATTGTAGGTATTCCTGTGGATCATTTCCTGATCAATGGCACTCTGACGGAAGAATATCTCAATGAGGGGTTGCATTTCCGGAAGACTCCGAAGGTGAAGGGTTGTATGTGTGCTGATAGCTTTGGCTTGTCTCAGGCTGTGGCTAAGGTTACTGCGGAGGACAAGCAGACGTTGAAGGATGAGTTGGGACTAAAAGATGGCTTGACTTATCTCTTTGTGGGGCAGATGGTGGAGCGAAAGGGTATTAAGGAACTCCTTCAAGCCTGGAGCAAACATATAGAAGCCTATCCGAATGACAATCTTGTCGTGATAGGTAAGGGTATTCTGCTTGATACCATGAAAGAACTCTATGACCGTTTTCCATCCGTTCATATCTTAGGTGCTATCAACTATGATTTGCTCTACCGTTACTATGCACTCTGCGATGTCTTTATCATGCCTACCTTAGAGGATAACTGGTGCTTGGTAATTCCTGAGGCTATGGCTTGCGGTAAACCAGTGGCAAGCAGCATCTATAATGGCGGTCACTTTGAATTGGTGAAGGATGGCGTGAATGGTTATAATTTCGATCCTTTGAAGGAATGTTCTATCTTAGAAACTTTGGAGAAATTCCATCATGCAGACTTGGAGGCTATGGGTAAGAAGTCGGTTGAAATTGAAAGTGACTTTACGCCTGATAAGGCTGCAAACAGAATCTTTGAAGCCTGCAAGAAAGTGTTTGGATAATACATATTGCTTACTTTATTTATATATAAGGTGAAGATAGATTATAATAATATGCCTAATGGGGTGGGCAAATGGAATTTTGTTTTGCGGTACTTTTTCAATAGGGTTCGCACCTGGTACATCTTTCATTTGCGCTATCCATGGGTAAAATATCATGGCTTTGTGAGGGTGATGAAGGGTACTCACTTTGCACAGAACATGGATGTGGTGATAGGAAACAATGTGCAGTTTGGTGACAACTGTAATGTGGCAAGCAATGTGCATTTCGGCAATGATGTATTGGTTGCAGGAAATGTACAGTTTGTAGGTCGTCATGATCATACTTTCTCTATTCCCGGTGTAACTATATGGAATGGTGAACGGGGTGATAATGGGGTGACTATCATAGAGGATGATGTCTGGATTGGTACTTCTTCCATCATCATTTCTGGCATCACTATTGGGACGGGTAGTATTGTGGCTGCTGGTTCTATCGTTACTGGGGATATTCCTCCTTGTGAAATCTGGGCAGGTGTTCCTGCCAGGAAAATGAAAGATAGGTTTGCTACAGAAACTGACAAGCAGAAGCATTTAGAGTATCTTAAAAATAAGGAGGAGAAACGATGAGACAGAGAAATCCTTCGATAGATATCTTGAAATTCTTTGCTGCCATACTGATTACCAATTCACACATGGGATTGTTGTACCCAGACTCTTTAGTAAAGCTCTCTACTGGTGGTGCCATCGGAGACGTGCTGTTCTTCTTTTGCAGCGGTTTTACTTTGTTCTTGGGTAGAGGTGGAGATTTCTTTAACTGGTATAAAAGGCGTATCAATCGTATTTATCCTACGGTTCTGATGTGGGCAGCTATCATGGCTTTTGTGTTTCATACTCGCTTTGGCATGGATTTCACAATCTTGCATGGTGGAGGCTGGTTTGTGAGTTGCATCATGATCTACTATGTTTTCCTTTATTTCATCAAGCGCTACTTTGTGAATCAGCTTAAATGGGTCTTTGCTGCAGTCTGTCTGATAGTCTTAGGCTGGTATTTTACAGAAGACAGTTCTACGATATTCATGTATGGGGCTACATATTTCAAATGGTGTCATTACTTCCTGTTTATGTTGGCTGGTGCTGTTTGTGGTTTAAGGATGAAAGAGAATGGAAACGTTGTAAGTTCTACTAAAGGAAATTTAGGTTTATTGTTTGTATCTTTGATTTTCTTTTATGGTTTGCAAATGGCTGGTACGAAGAATGAACTGATAGCTCATTTTCAGGTATTGACCTTGATTCCTTTGATGGGTATTACATTGAGTATGTATCGCCTCTGTTGTAAGGAAGGGTTAATCAAATTGTATGAAAAGAAGTGGGTACATAGGATTGTGTATTCAGTTTCTGCCTTGTGCTTAGAGATTTATGTTTGCCAAGGTTTTATTTTCAACACTTCTTGGAATCACCTGTTTCCGTTGAATATTCTCATGAACTTCGTCTTGATTGTTGCTATGGCATACATCGTGAAAGTTTCTTCTAACTGGTTCTCCCAGACATTTAAGGATGGGGAATATGATTGGAAGAAAATGGTTAAGTTGTAATCGTTTAAAAAAAATGACAAGACAAGATTCTACTTATTTAAAAGGATGGGCAGTCCTTTTTATGATGTTTTTACATTTTGGTTGTGACTTCGTCATGCCTGAGTATCGGTATAGCTGGTGTGGTAATGATTATGCTGGTGCTTTTCAAATTTGTGTTCCAATCTTTTTGTTTCTTTCCGGTTATGGTTTGATGGCTGGAAGTATGAATAAGGAATTTGCTGTTTTTGCTTCTTTCAAGAAACAGGTGAGGAGATGCTTCAAACTATTGAAGCATTACTGGATTGTAATAACTCCATTTGTGGCTTTAGCCTTATGGATGGGAAAGTTTGCATGGTCGTGGAAATCTCTTATTCTGACCGCAACAAGTCTTCGTTGTGACTGGTGTCCTAATGCTTGGTTTATATCACTCTATATAGAACTTATATTGCTTTTTCCTTTCTTCTTTTGGATTATTAATAGGAGAAATGTAAAATGGAATATTTGTTTCTTATTATTCTTGGTAGTTATTACCAAACTTTTGGGTAAAGTTGGATGGATTGATGCTGAAGGAGGAATTCTATCCAGACAAGTAAAAATGTTCCTGATTGATATGCCTATTTTTGTAGAAGGTATGCTATTTGCAAAATATGCTATTATGCAGAAAATCTTGGCAAAAATCAAGGATGTAAATCCGGGTTTTAACCTGATATGGGGGGGGGGAATTTCTATCGTTTTAGCTTTTGTATGTAGAGCAAAGCTGCCATTGATAAGTGTCACCGAATTGATTCATGTACCATTATGCCTATTCGGCCTTTTACTTATAGCTTCAAGCAGGTCGTTGATTTATATGGCGATAAGCTATGTCGGAAAATATTCCACAACACTGTGGCTTATTCATGGATATTTCTGTTGGACTTTCTTGCAGCCTGTGATTTATTCTATTCGCTTTTGGCCTTTGGCTTATGTGGTGTTTGTTGGAATCAGCCTCGCATTTAGTATTGTAATAGATAAAGTACGTACTTTAAAATTGTCGTTTTTATAGGCTAAATCTTGTTTTAATTAACAAAGAACTTTCTTATGCTTAAAATCTTAATCAATGCTTACGCTTGCTCTCCTGGTATGGGCAGCGAGCCGGGAATGGCTTGGAACTGGGTGGTGAATCTCGCCAAGTTCTGTGAGTTGTATATTATTACCGAAGGGGAGTTTCGGGACAGAATAGAGGAGGTGGTGCCTACCTTGGAACAGGGGAAGAACATGCACTTCTATTATAACCCTGTGAGCGACGAAATCCGAAAGATGTGCTGGAACCAAGGGGATTGGAGATTCTATAAGTACTATCGCCAGTGGCAATGGAAGACGTATCTCATGGCGAAGGACATCTGTGAGAAGGAGAGGATAGATGTGCTCCATCAGCTCAATATGATTGGATTTCGTGAGCCTGGGTATCTCTGGAAGTTGTCGAATGAGAATGGTGTGCCGTTTGTTTGGGGACCAATCGGTGGATTGAAGCAATTCCCTACTGCTTATCTGAAAGGTGCAGGACTCAAAATGCAACTCTTCATGCGATTGAAGAACTTCCTCAATATATGGCAGTTGAAACATGAGAAACGTGTGAATGAGGCATTGAGGACGGCTAAGTTGCTGATTAGTTCCATTCCCGATTCTTATCGTGCGCTTAAAAAGTACAAGGGGGTGGAGTCGATGGTGATTCCTGAAACGGGTTGTTTCGTTGAGAACTTTTCTAAAAATGAAGAACATGATTTTAATGGCAAATATCTGAAAGTGATGTGGGCCGGCAAGTTCGACTTCCGTAAGCGTCTTGACATTGCCTTACGTACGATGGCTACTGTATGCAATTCCTTTATAATTTTTCAAGTATTCGGAACAGGCAATGAACGCCAAGTAAAGAATGCGCAAGAATATTGTCAAAGTCTGAAAATTGAACATAGGGTCAAGATTGAATGGATGGGAAACTGTCCAAACGATAGCGTGCAGAAGGCAATGCGCGAAGCCCATTTATTTTTCTTTACAAGCGTTAGCGAGGATACTTCCACGGTTGTTATGGAAGCTATCGGCAATCGTCTTCCAGTATTGTGTTTCGATACATGCGGAATGGGATATGTCGTCAACGACAAGGTCGGTATAAAGGTCCCATTGACCAATCCACGCCAGTCGGTAAAAGACTTTGCCGAAAAGATAGAATATCTATACAACAACCGTGACGTGCTGAAGAGTATGTCTGATAATTGCCGTGAGCGACAGAAAGAGCTGTCTTGGGACAATAAGGCGCGGCAGATGGTGGATTTGTATAATCAGGTAGTGGAATAATCGGATAAATTGAAATTCGAAATAGGCAAAAAGTATGAAAAAGGAGGAAAAATCCGTCAGTGTTTTGTCTGTATTTTCATAATAGATTATCTTTGCATCATCTTAACATTACCAGAAAATATTATCCTATAGCGCACTTAGTCCTTTGGACAAAAATATATAACCCACATTAAGTAATTAATAAGTACAAAAATGGCAGGATTCCTATTATCCACATTAAGCAGTATGATAGCTTCTCTTATATTTGAGGGAAGCAAGTCTGTGTTTTGCCAGATTTGGAAAAGCAAAAGGGGGTTTGACGTACAGATAAGAAAGTGTTTTGAAAATGCCGTAGACAAATGCTTGTTGGATAATGAAGTTGAGTCAAAGGCTCTGAAACAGAACTCGTATGAGGAATATTTAGCTGCGGTAAAGGCCAGACTGATTGATGAAAAGGCTTACGATACTGACGGAAGATTGTTTGGAGACATACTTAAAGAATTTGAATCGTCTGTCACAAAGCATCCGTTGTTCATGCTCCGCATACTATACCTTTATCTGACGAAAATAAGGAAGGAGACTGAAGAGATAAAAGAAGAATTGCAGTCCATCGGCAATAGTATAGAGCGTATACATAATATCGTGAAGAGCAACCAGTTGAAGCTTGACGCATTAACCATTTCTTCTACCTACGTATTGCCGCCCATCGTTGTGGGGAAGGACCGCATCGACTTGCCCGACATTCTTATCAAGAGAGACGAGGTGGTGAAAACGTTGTCCGAAGAGATTGACTCGAAAGGATGTGTATGGCTATCGGGTGAGCTGTATTCGGGCAAGACCGTCACATCGGAATTGCTGGCCATCGACAGAAGGATGGACAACCCCGTGGTGTTCAGATTCTCTTACGACATGCTCAACGTGAGATCGATAATCGAGAATGTGAGCAAGGAGCGGCTCTACAAACTGCTCATCATCGACGGTCTGCCGCAATACAAGACAGAACAGATGGAGGACATCTGCCGACTGCTACGAGAGAAGACGGCGCAGGGCATGAGATTTCTCATCAACGGACGCGATTTCGACCATTGTGCGGCGGTGGGCGGTTCGGATTTCGCGCATGTGCGTCAGCCGATGATCACGGAGGAGGAGCTGCGGGCGTCGGAACCTCGGTGCACGGAGACGATGGCCCGAATGATAATATCTATCAGCAACGGCATTCCGGCATTGGTGGCACTACTCGTGATTTATCTCAAAAACAACCGTTGGGCTCTCACGCAAGAGGAGCTCGCCCGATTCATATCCATTCCGGACAAAGAGGACATCAGAAAACTCACGAATATAAAGATACGCGAGATATTGGCTGACGGAGTAGACGTACAGTTGCTCTCGCGCCTATCACTGTTCCGAAAATATTTCTCGGAGAAAGATGCAGTATCTCTCTCGGCCGTACAACCGTGTATCAATACGCCCAAGACGCGACTGGACAGACTTGTGAGCATGGGTCTCATCGTGCATGATGATGAAGGATACCGGGTGTCGCAACTGATAAGGAAATTATGGACCGCTGATCTCATCGACATCGAGCTGCGTGACTGCACCAAAGCAGTGGTCGACACGATGATCAACGGACGTGAGATAGACGTATTCACCGCCACTCACGCCATCATCCTCCTGCACAGGGCCGGAGAGCACGACGAGGCCGGACTTTTGTATTGCACGTGTCTGTTCAAACTCCTTGATGACAAGTCGTTCGACCACAGGATAGCGTCTCACCTCACCTTGCTTTGGCGCGATATGCCTTTGCCAACAGAGATGTCGCTCAAGGTGAAAATATCGATACGTCTGCTTCAGACTCAGGTGTTGCAAAAGATGAACGGGCACAGCGACTATGCGCTCAACGACCTTAATACGTATTTCGGGCAGATACCTGTCGGGGATCCGCTCAAAGCGATGGTGGCATCATATATCGCCATACAATACACCTTGACCGGACATATATCTGAAGCATTGCTCGCCCTACCCTACATTCAAAATGACGCTGCCATGTCGAAGGAGATTGAAGAGATGGGGCTAATGACCAACGAGATAAACGACAAGTTGCCCACGATAATGCTGGCCAATGTCAAAAACTTGAATCAGCTTTACGACTGGTTTGACTTTTACGCGCAGCGGCCGGCACCACGACTGGAGATGGAGACTGATGCCGTAAAGGTGGTACTTGGCAATGTGACGAAGGCCGAAAAGAACGAGGATATCTTGTCGGACATCATACAAAGGACAGCAGACATCCCCGCATTCTCCGTATTCCATACGGCTGCCGTGTGCTTGCTCATACAACATTACGCCGCTCAGAAAGAGTTTGACCGGGCATGGAGCTTGTACAACGAGCACAAATCGTTGGAGAAGACATCCCTCGGCCGTCTGTGGATGGGCTACGTGATGGGCCTTTACCACAACGACAAGGGCGAGAAAGACGAGGCTCTGGCCAGCTTCTTGCAAGCGTTTGACGCCTCTGCCATCGCCATGCTCCCGGGCGAATACGCTTTGTGCCATGTGGCGGCAGCGCGCATCCACTCGGATAGAAACGAACATGAGAAGGCTGTCGACATTCTGAAGACTCTCGTTGCGTATGAGGATCTGAAGCAATGGCTGTCGGAAGAGGAATGGATACGTCTTTGTGGCGAACTGGCTATTGCCTCTTGGAACTGCGGACAACGAGAGGAGACATTCCGGCAACTGAAAAATGTGCACGATTATCTGTGGGCGCGCCGGGATGAGGACAGCAATCGTGTGAAACTGTTGATGATAAAGATGGGCATTTGTGTGCAGCAATATGCACTATTCATGGACAACGGGACGTACGACGAGAAGAGCATCATGCCCTTTATCACCCTTTTCTATTTTGACAACGACAAACTGCTGTGTGCTCACGATGCGCGCCGAAAGGGCACAAACGCCCTGATGATGTTCATGTTCGCCGCACGAATAGAGGCAAGTGCGGACATAGGCTTGGAATTGGCGTGTGAAGCCATCGAGGGTTGCGCTGGAATGATAGAAGAGAAAAATCCGCTCTGCTCGATATTCAACGATATGTTACCCACTCTGCTTGAGCATGGCGAAATGGCAATGGCCGAGTATCTATCAAGAAACTTATTAGCTCTCTTGCCACAAATCAAGGCACTCCCCGTCTCCACAGATTATCATATCTACTTGCCTTTGGTCATGATGTGCATGAAACGGATTATCGACCGTGCGGCCGGCGCAGACGACCGGCGGACTGTCGACATCATACGCGAGATGCTCGACTCATCAAAGCCATACATGCAGGAGGATAACGATTTCATTTCGCTCGGCAAAGCCATTGAGACGAAGAACGTTTACGAGGCTAATGGATTGTCATTCTACCCGATGATGTGCGCACATCTTTATCTTTACGACCAACTCACGGTGCAGGCGGCGTATATACTCATGTACGGAGTGGTACGCCACTTTGAGGTGCACCGATTTTATGCAACGCGTTTCTTGCGCATGTTCGTCAAGACCTTTGCCGGATACTTGCTCACGGCCCATGCCCATGATTTTGACAGCCGATATAACGATCCGACAGACGCGCTGCAAAAAACAGACAGCACCGAAACCGACGACCATGCGTTCGCTCTAAAGACATTGCGCCTTCTGCACGGATTCTCAAAGTCGCAGATCACTCTCAGTGTCGAGGACGAGAGATACATCGGAATCTAATGCAGGCGTAGGGCGATATCTTATATATAATACATCCTGCATATCACTCCAAATATCAGATAAAACATTTTTTACTTGATTTGCAAAAGCCCCCTTTTGCAAAGGCGATGTCCAAATAGGATCTCGCAACATACATTCACACTATCTTTATTATCAGTAATAATAGTACAACATGTTGATACTAAAAGAATTGCGTATCCTTGAAAGCAAGGATGCGCTGAACGCTATTCCCCACGCCAAAGTCCTCATCAATACCATCAATGCCCATTCTTACAACACGGCTCAGAAGGACAGTCTGTTTGCAGAGGCGCTGCGCAAGGGCGACGTACTCATACCCGACGGCATAAGCATAGTTAAGGCCTGTCGATGGTTGAAGGCCAAGTCGCGACCCACGGAGCGCATAGCCGGTTGGGACTTGTTCCGATTTGAGATGCAACGACTGAACAAGACGGGCGGCAAATGCTTCTTCATGGGTAGCAGTCCGAAGGTGTTGGCGCTGATAGCACAACGCGCAGCTGCGGATTATCCCAACATTGTTGTCGAAAGCTACTCCCCACCCTACAAACCGGAGTTCACAAAAGCTGACAACGACGCCATCATCCGAGCCATCAACGAGGCCAATCCCGACCTGCTGTGGATAGGAATGACGGCGCCCAAACAGGAGAAATGGGCCTACTCCCACTGGGACGAACTGCATATCCATTGCCACGTGGGAACGATCGGCGCGGTGTTCGATTTCTTTGCCGGCACATACCGGCGCGCGCCACAGTGGTGGCAGCGTCACGGGCTGGAATGGCTCTATCGTCTGTGCAAAGAACCGCGGCGCATGTGGCGCAGATACGTGTTGGGCAATCCGCTGTTTTTGTGGAATATCTTCAAGGAGAACCTGTCCAAATAAATAAAAAGGCGGTCAATCCGACATTGAAAAAAATAAACAATGACATATATTGATCAGTCGATGTAGAGAGAAACCGCCCTGCCATAATCAAAATAGTACAAAGCCTCTGTACGGTCAGTACAAAGCCCATGTACGGTCAGTACAAAGCCCATGTACGAACTGTACAAAGCCACTGTACGAAATCCGTACTTTCCACACCATCATTCTTTTTCATATCTACGACATCTACATGAACATCTGTTTTGAATTTATACAGATAGCCATAGGCACACGCACGGCCCTGTCACGCCCGATGACCGACAAGGACTGGCAACGATGTTTCGTCTTCTGCAAACGTCAAACATTGTTGGGCATAGGATTTACAGCCGTGGAACGACTGCACGAGAAAGGCGTATCGTGCCCGTCCAACCTCCTGAAACAATGGTATGTCTACGCATTGCAGACAGAGAATATCAACCGTAAGATGAATGCGCAATGCCGCGAACTGAGCTCTCGCATAGAGAGCGCAGGACTGCTATGCTGCATACTCAAAGGTCAGAGCCATCAGATGGTTTATCCCGAACATCTCAAGGCGCGCCGTTCGCCGGGAGATATCGACGTATGGTGTCATTGTCCGAAAGAAGGTGTGCTATTGACGGACGCAAAGTCGCAGGGCGAGAAACGATATTACGGTCATAAAGCCATCAGGGAGTACGTGCGCCGACAAGCACGACTAATAGGAGTTAACGACAATCTGAAGACATATTATCACCACATTGAAGCGCCGGAAATAGACAAGACGCATGTGGAGATGCACTACCGGCCGTCTTTTATGTATTCGGCTGTCAGAAACCGCCGACAACAGCGATATTTCTCCCTTCATGCCGAGGAATGTATGCGCAACAAGACAGCGCTGGGCTTCTCCATGCTCACGCCATCGGTAAACGTGGTCTATCAGATGTGCCATCTCTTTGCCCATCTGATGGAGATGGGACTCGGTCTGCGCCAGTTCATCGACTATTACTTCACCCTCATACAATGGCACGACTACTGCCGGACGGGCACGGATGTGGATAATGACGTGATGGATGTGCTCCGATCGCTCGGCCTGACACGATTTGCCGGCGCCGTGATGTATATCCTGCGTGAGGTACTCGCCATGCCCACACATTATTATATATGTGAGCCGGACGAGACTGAGGGCCCAAAGGTACTTGCCGACATCATCCGGGGAGGCAATTTCGGACAGTACGACGACCGTGGACGCGAAATGCGCAACGGAGAAACCGTGGCACACTCGATATGGAAACTGGGACACGTGATGAGATTTGTGGCCAGATACCCCGAAGAATCCTTGTGCGAACCATTCTTCCGACTGTATCATTTCTTTTGGCGACAGGTACACCATAAATCATAATAACAATCAAAAAATTCAGATCATGAACAACGATACAATCACAAAACAAAAGATAAACAATGTACTCACTCGCTACCACATCAAGGACAGACAAGTGGCCATCACTCCAAAAGGAGTGATGGTATATGTGCCGGCCAACTGCGCAGACGAGCAATACGAGGACATGTACGAAGACATCCGAGAGACGCTCAACGACGAAACAGACGTGGTCATATTCCACACCAAAGACTCTACTACCGTCCACGAGTTTATCGACAAAAACAAAGAAATGCTCCGAAAGAACGGTTGGATCTGACCCCTACCCTTCGGCATCACCTACCGACTAATCAAATCCTTGCGTCCGCTTTTTCATCTCTATCAGGCATCCTTTTCATCTCTATCGGGCATCGATAAGCCCATAATCAAAATATTTTCCCACAAAAACTTGCCGATTTACTAAAAATCATCTATCTTTGCACCCGCAATCATCTCAACGTGATTGTTTATCTATATGATGGTGCCATAGCTCAGTTGGTAGAGCAAAGGACTGAAAATCCTTGTGTCCCCGGTTCGATTCCTGGTGGCACCACTTTGAAGAAAAGCAATTCACAGTAAACTCCTGATTCTCAAACAGAATCGGGAGTTTTTGGCACAGTTTAAAATTTCCGTGGGAATCCTATTCCTAACCAAATATAGTACAAACCCTATACAAGAAGAATGGGATATCAGCAATGCCATGCAATTGAGCTCTGAATCCTTTGATTTTAGAGTTCAGTGATTCTGCAGCAGCATTGGTGGATTTGTTTAAGAAATAGTTCAAGACATATTCCTCCTTTGCCTTGATGGCATCCCTTGCCGCTTTGACTTCCCTCAGTGTACATGCATTGACTTCCTTATACCACTCATGCAGTTTCTTTTTGGCCTCCTCTCGCGTTATGTGCATCTTGAAGATGGCACGCACTTTACAGATGAGTGAGTATGCTTCTTTCATCTTCGGGTACTGCTCAAATAAAATTCCGGCTCTTTCCCTCTTGCTCTCGCCCCACTTGTCACCGGACTGTGCCAGCATGTTTCTGGAACGTGTGAGTATCTCTACTTTGGTTTCTCCGTTAGCAAGCACTGCCGGTTTGTATTTCTGCTTGCGTATGCGTTTCCGCCCTCTATGCTCCTTCTTGTTCTTGGGGTGTTTCTTCCGGTAATACGCCCTTTGCTTGGCCTTGCGCTCCTCATTCTGCGCAAAGGCTGCAGTTTCCTTTTTGGCTTCGGTGGCAGCCAGACGCTTGAACCGCAACCGCATTTCTTCAAGCCCTTCACATAACCGCTGCACGATATGAAAGCAATCGATCACGATGGTCGCTTTGGGAAAGCACTGTCTGGCTATACTGAACATCGAGTCGCTGAAGTCCATGGTTATCTCAGTGACCTTTTCACGCTCTGACCCAGGAATTTGATTCAAGACGGCAGACACCACATGGGCCTTTGTCCCTTTGACCACGGCTATGACGGAACCTTTCTTCCCATGTCCGGCCTTATTTGACAGGATTGTATACACTTCGTTGCAGAGGCTGGTTTCGTCAATGCTGCAACAAGAACCGAGGTTGTCGGCCAGCAAAACCCAGTCTGTCGCATGCTCCTTCTGCGCCCAGGTCTCAAAGTCGCTAAGGTGATGCTTGTAATAGCGCTCGACTTCGCTGCCTTTAATATGAAAGAATCTTGCCAATGACGCTGCCGTCAATGGAAGACTGTCCATCGCTGTCTTTAAAAAAAAGTCCGAATTCAACGGACACCTTAGTTCCGTCGGCGGCGAGCGGATACTGGTTGAGAATGATGTTCCTGTTGTCTGCGTCAAGGTAACGCCTGCGTCTTACATGCAGAAGAACCTTACGGTTGCGTATAGGGTAGTCCTTGATGAGGGTGGGTTCTGTAAATCCGTTGGGCTTCAAGCCTATCTCTTCGCCCGTACGAGTGTCACGTTCGTCAAGATAAATGTGGAGGACACTGTTGTATAAAACATCTGCTTCCGCTGTTCCGGTATTGGCCTCTTCCTTGATGTCAACTACTTCAAACCAGTCAATCATACCTTCTGGAAGAAAGAAGCTAATAATAAAATCTGTATTGATATTTGATGACTTCTTTGCCATGAGTGCAAAGATACGGACTTTGTTCTTATCTCATTTCTGTATGAGCAAGTATTTGAGCTCAAAAACACGGAAATTTTAAACTGCTCCCCTTTTCAGCCATATTTGGTTGTTCGTTTGACTGCAAAAATAATCAAAATTTGCGAGACAATAATCAGAAAATGATTACTTTTTTCGTAACGATGCACGGCTCTTTCATTTAAAAATGGCTTGTTCTTTCGAAAAAGATGTTATTTTATAGCGGGCCTTTGGGCGGTTTCACGTATTTT
>CAJKQX010000057.1 GCA_905202125.1 uncultured Prevotella sp. | reverse complement strand
AAACGGAAGTAAATCCTGCAAAAACGAAATGTTAAAAATTTGGATTTGCGAGCGCAACCTCAAGGTATCAAAAGTAGGGCCACCTGTTGCGGCCGCAAAAGTTTGCGGCCCTACACCGACTTGTGGATATCTGTCATGTTTATCAATGGTTTTCGTTTCGTCACTCCAAATGTCGGATGAACCAAAAAAATAACGACTTGGATAGATATCCAAGTCGTTTGCCGCGGTATCTTCCCGACACTCACGTTTTTAATCCCTGTGAAACAATACTCTTTACTTTAATGTGGGATGAAAGAAAATCCCACCATAACCAAATATTTATTTGAGAACAAACTTTATTTTTGAAGTGATGTTGTCGGAGGCGTTGCCAATCCATGCCTCGAATTCGCCCGGCTCGGCAGTCCACTGACCGGTCTTGTCGTTGTAGAAGCTCAGAGCGGTCTTGTCGATGGTGATGCTTACGGGTCTTGTCTCGCCAGGATTGAGCTGTACCTTGCCGAATCCTTTCAGTTCCTTGAGCGGACGCACGAGTGATGATTTCATGTCGCGGATGTAGAGCTGCACCACCTCGCTACCCGTGCGTTTGCCGGTGTTGGTGACGTTGACGGTGAATGTGATCTGTCCGTCGGCGTTCATCTCGCTCTTGTCGGCGGTGGCCTTGTCCATCTTGAATGTGGTGTAGCTCAGTCCGTGGCCGAAGGCGAAGAGAGGTTGGGTCTTCTCCTTGTCAAACCAGCGGTAGCCTACGAAGATGCCTTCCTTGTATTCCTCATCGATGACCTTCTTGTCGGTGCGCCATGTGCCGGGATAAGCGTCGAGCTTGTGGGCGGGTATGTCGTTGAGGCCGACGGCCCATGTGTAGGGCAGTTTGCCCGAAGGATTGGCGTCGCCGGTGAGGATGGAAGCCAGTGCGTTGCCGGCCTCCGAACCGAGGAACCATCCCTGAACGATGGCGGGCACACGGTCTTTCCACGGCATGGCCACGGCGTTGCCCGAGATATTGACATACACGAATTTCTTGTTGGCTTTGGCCAGAGCCTCGATGAGCTTGTTCTGGTCGTAGGGCAGTTCGTACTGCTTGCGGTCATGACCCTCACAGTCCTGATAGTCGCTCTTGTTGAGTCCGCCGAACATGATGACGTAGTCGGCGCTCTTGGCTTTCTCCACAGCCTCGGCAATCAGTTGCTCGGCCGAGCGGTTGTCCTTGAGGTCCTGTCCGGTGGTCACACCGTTGTAATCGCCGGTCACATCGCCCACGTAGCCACGGGCATATTCCACCTCAACGCCTTTCAGACGGTTCTTCAGACCATCGAGCGGCGATATCTCATGCTGTACCTTGAGCGAAGAACTGCCGCCTCCCACGGTCATCATCTTGATGGCGTTCTCGCCCACGACGAGCACCTTCTTCACTGTCTGCATGTTGATGGGCAGCACGTTGCGATTGTTTTGCAGCAGCACGATGCCCTCCTCGGCCACAGCTTTAGCTGTATGATAGTGAGACTCCGAGCAGAGGAATCCGAACGGACGGTTGCGGTTCATCGTGGTGCGGAAGAACAGACGGAGCACACGACGCACTTTGTCGTCGAGTTCGTTCTGCGTGTATTTGCCTTCGAGAATGCCTTTATAATAAGGTGTGGCCAAATAGTAATTGTCGTATGCGTTGGTAGCACCCATTGTCAGACCATCGGTCCATGTGCCGAACTCCATGTCGAGCCCGTTTTTCACAGCCTCGTCCGTGTCGTGAGTGCCACCCCAGTCGGATACCACCACGCCGTCAAACTGCCAGTCCTTCTTGAGTATCTTGTTGAGCATGATGTCGTTGTGACAGTTGTGCTGGTTCTTGTACAGGTTGTAAGCCCCCATGATAGCCCATGTGCCGGCCTCGGTGACAGCAGCTTTGAAGGCCGGGAGATAAATCTCATGTAGCGCGCGGTCATCCACGATAACATTGACCTGATGGCGGTATTCCTCATCATTGTTGAGTGCGTAGTGCTTGACGCATGCTGCCACACCCTTTGACTGCAGTCCCTGGATGTAAGGTATGACCATGCGCGATGTCAGGTAGGGGTCTTCGCCCATGTATTCAAAGTTGCGTCCGTTGAGCGGTGTGCGGTTGATGTTGACGCCCGGTCCGAGCATCATGTCCTTGCCGCGATAGAGAGCCTCCTCGCCAAGAGCCTCGCCGTAGTGGCGCGACATCTGCGGATTCCACGATGCCGCCAGACATGTGAGGGCAGGGAACGCCACGCATGAGTCGTTGGTCTGTCCTGCCTGTTCCCACTCATCCCACAACACGTCGGGACGTACGCCGTGAGGACCGTCATCGGTCCATAGGTCGGGAAAACCCAGACGTTTGACGCCGGGAGATGAGAACTTGCTCTGTGCGTGTATCACGGCAATCTTCTCTGCCAATGTCATACGCGACAGTGCATCTTCCACGCGTTGCTCCATAGGCTTGCTCTCGTCCAGATAGACGGGCAAGACCTGCTGAGCGTTGGCGACAGTCGTCAAGCCGAGAGCAATGACGACCGATGTGATATAATTCTTTAGCATATACATTAATATTTGATATTTCTCTCTTGTCGTTCTGCCCGAGGGCAGGGTGGGGTGATTATTGTTTGTATGAATTATTCTGTTAGCGCCATCGATTGGATGTAGTCGCTCTGTTGTTTGCAGTTTTGGAATTTGCAGTTGTCGAGAAATTGTCTCAACAGTTGTCTGGTCTTCTGTTGGTCGGGACGTGCGTCGCGTATATGCTGGAAGGTGGAACGCTCGGCCTCGGCAAATTTCACTATCACGCTGTCCCATTCGGCCGGTCGCTTGATGGCCATCATACACTGTCCGTCGAGTTTCTTGTAAGGCCAGAATGTGTATCCTATGTTGTTGTCCTTCATCACCTTCACAAAATCGGATTGCCACTGCATGGTGTTGTGGCCTATCTCGCCCATGTACATCGGCAGTCCCGTCTTGTCGCGGAAATCGATGAAACTCTGTATGGCCGGTTTGGTGGCGTCGCCGCCATAACGATGGCATGTGTACATGATGTTGTCATCGAAGGTCCAATCACCGAACATATCGAAGATGCTGTTCCAGCATGCGCCGCCAAGCAGTATGACATGATTGCGGTCCACCTGGCGTATGGTGGCCACGGCCCGTTTGTAGAGCGGTTCGAGCATACGGCCCAGATCGTCCTTGTTTTCAAAGTAATGGGCTATCGGCTCGTTCATCAGTTCGTAGCCCAGGATGGCGGTTTCGTTCTTGTATCTCGCGGCTATCTCCCTCCATATCCGGCAGAAGAGCAACTGGCTCTTCTCGCTCTCGAATATCCAGGGGTATCCGTAACCGTCGTCGATGTTGTCGCCCGTCTGTCCGCCGGGACAGTCGTGCATGTCGAGGATGAGGTAAAGGTTGTTGGCTCGGCACCAGTTCACTACGCTGTCGATGCGGGCGAAACCGTCCTAACGGGCCGTGCGGCCCATGTAATCCTCATCGGTGAACAACTTGTAGTTGAACGGCAGACGCACGGTGTTGGCCCCTGTCGAGGCTATGAAATCTATGTCTGCACGTGTGATGTAGTTGTCCTTGAATTCTGTCCAGAACTCAGTTGCGAAATCAGGTCCTGCGGCCTCTCTTATCATCAGGTCGATCATCCACGGGCTGTTGGTACGGGTGAAACCGAACATGTAGCCCTCGGGATTGAGCCAGTTGCCCAGATTGGTGCCTTGAATGTAAAGTCGTGAGCCATCGGGGCGTATCAGATTGGTGCCCTTGACGGCAACAAAACCTCTCTTCGGAGACTTTGCCGTGCATACGGCAGTCATTCCGAGAATAAGAAAGCCTATCAGAAAAATCTTCGTTCGCATGAGTCTTAGGTTTTATATGTTTGTCTTTTGTGTAAGCGGACGGGCCAGCCCGTCATGTCCGTCGGTCCACCCGTCCGCCCGATATGTAAGTTAATTCAGATTCATTTCTTTTGGAACACGCGGACGTAGTCCACCTCCATTGTCACGGGCAGAGCACTTTCGTCCACGCCTTTGTATCCTCCCCAGTCGCCACCCCAGGCAAGGTTGAGGATGATATAAAACGGTTTGTCAAACGGCCAGGCGTCCACTCCCGTACCGTCGTTGCGATATGTCAGGATGGACTCGCCGTCGACGAAGAACCGGAGGTATGAGGGAGTCCATTCGCAAGCATATACATGAAAGTCGGACTCGGCTGTGGCCAGATATTTCTCGCCGTGTTCGGTGCGTGTTCCGCCGTTGTTGTATTTGTTGCAATGGATGGTCGACGACACCACGCCGGCGTCTACGCCCACCTCTTCCATGATGTCTATCTCGCCGCATCCGGGCCAGGGGTTCTTGCCGAAATCATTGTTCGCGGGCATCATCCAGAATGCGGGCCAAGTGCCTTTGCCTTTGGGCAGTTTGATGCGGGCCTCCATATAGCCGTATTGCCAGCCGCTGTTCACTTTGGCATAAACACGTCCGGAGTATATCTTGTTGTTCTCCTTGAAACAGTTGATGTGCAGACGACCGTCGGTCAATTCTGTAACCAATGAGCCTGAGGATGTCTTATGATTGACATAATTCTGCTGTTCGTTGTTCACCCAACCCGCGCTTTGCACCTCGTGTGTCCAGTCCGAGCCAAGTGTTTCTCCTATATTGAATTCATCGTTCCACACCAATTTGTATCCATCGGGAGCGATTATGTCTTTGTCTTCTGCCGAATTTTGTATGACAGTTATTGTTACTTTTTCAGTTCCACAAGTGACATCGACTGTCCCGGTTCTTGATGTCATTGCCTGATTGGGAGCTGTTGTGATATCAATACCATCTGTCTTTTTTGATGTTGTGAGCCATTGTTCGTTTGCAGTCACGTTCCATTCTGCTTCGGAAATGACAGTCACGTGCATTGTTTCGCCTGTTGATAATGATTGCAAGGATGTGGCCGAGACCTGCAACGGCAATCCCTGGATTACAGGAATATTCATCCATTGCCTTCCTGATTTCACCATCACGTTGCCTTTACGGACAGTTGTTCCATTATTTTTTGCCACCTTGACAGTGACGGTACCTTGTTTGCTGAGCGATCCCGATACGGTCACTCCTATCCACGAGTTGCTGTTGTCATCGACAACGGCTGTCCATTCGCCTCGATCACATTTCACATTTATCGTATAGTCGCCTCCTGCTGCTGCGGCTTCTATCTGTTGGGGAACGCATGAGAGCTCTCCGTTGTTATCATCGGAGTTGTTGTCATCATCGTTTCCGCTACATGCGACGGCCATGATAAACATGAATAATAATATAAAATAATTTTTTGTCATTGTTATAGCATCCGTGTTATATTGGAATAAAGTGAAGACCTGTTTCTCGTTATTAAAAGTTTTTTGAAAAGGATTGGACTTTCTCAACGTAAAGCCCAATCCTAATTAAGTTACTTCAACAAAAAATTACTAATCCTTATGAACCTGTAAGATTATATCTTTGATTTTGATTTCTGTATTTGCGGGGTTGCCTCCAAAATCGAAGAAGAGTTTCAGAGCTTCGCATGCATTACCCAGAGTGACTTTCTGTTTTACAACACGGGTTTCGGCGCCTGCTACCAGTTTGGTCTCATCGGCGAAGAAATAGTTGTTGTCATCTGATGCATCGGTCAGTTTAACCATTGCTGTCATTTCCTCAGAAGACTCGATGATGGCCAGGAAATCATATTCAATGCTTGTGTCACTGATTCCAAGAGTAGTCTCAAACGGAATCTGTGCCTGCCATCTTTCGAATGTGGCTTGTGGTAATATGAACGAGTATTCACGGCCATTGATTGTCACTACGGGATCGGCAATCTGGTTCCAACCCGGAGCATAGTATCCTGTCGTGAATTTCGGGTTGGCGATATTCCAGAGGTTTTCGTCGCTGTCGATGTCTACCCAAACCGGTTCCGGATCTGTGCTCGGCGCTTCAACCTCATTGTCAGATGTCTTGATGAATGTGATGTTCTCAACCGATATGTCGGTGTTGGCTGCGTTACCGCCGAAGTCAAAGAAGAGTTTCAGGTTGTCGATGCTGCGGCTCGGCAGATTTGTAATGTAGAAGCAATAGGGCTCGCCTGCTTTGAGTGCCGGTCTCTCCTGGAAATAGAAGTCACCGTCGTTGTACGGGTTGGTCAGCTTGACGGTCACACCCTTGTGATCGGTGCTTGATGTCAGGATGACAGAGAAATCGTATGTGACATTCGGGTCGGCTGTTGTGCAGATGTCGGTCTCCAACGGAATCTGGCATTGCCACTGGTCTGTGGTCTCCTGAGGCAGATTTACGGTGAAACCATTGTCGTTCATCGATACATAAGGATCGGCAATCTGACTCCATCCCGGAGCGTAGTATCCTTTAGCCTGAGTTACTGTTGCGTTTTTGAAGAGGTTCTTGTCGCTTTCCGAGTCGAAACCTCCAAATCCGATCATCACGGTCTTGTCTACTGTGAATTCCCTTACGATAGAGCCGTCGCTCATACCGTTGGCGTTCTTAACCCTGCACTCCACGGTGTAGGTACCGGCCTTGCGGTAATATCTTCTTGCGGTGAAATTGCTGTTGATGGGTCTGCCATCTACAAACCAGACAGGTGTCACACCGGGTGCGGCATCAAAGTGGAAGATGGCATAGTTGGTTTCCTGATCGACAGTCACCGTTACGTTATCCTCATAATCGGCAGCCAATGGCACATTGCCGTTAGGACTTGTAAAGTCATCGGGTGAGCATGATGCCAACAAAGCGACACCGAATGCTACGCGGCCTATAAATTTGAATATATTGTTCATTGTTGTTCTTGTTTTATATAGGAGCGGAATCGACCGTGCGGAACGAGCTTCGGGCTTCATCCGCTCCATGTTTATTCTTTACTGAAAATACTCATCATTTTGTTTCAGAGAACCCTGACCGGCAGACAATTCTCTTTCGCTGATAGGAATGTATTTCTTGTTTTTGGTCCAATTGGCTGTACGGGCCATATCGCCGTTGCTGTTTACAGGCTCTTTGTCTATGACAAGCAGGGCGGAAGCCTTCTGCTGCACACCGGCCACATCCTCCATACGTACGAGGTCCCAGTAGCGTTTGCCTTCGCCGAGGAACTCATAGCGACGCTCAGTAAGGATGTTGTCGAGAGTGGGTTCAACTTCGGAAACGAGTCCTGCACGCTGACGTACACGAGTGATGTATCTCTTGGCAAGACCGAGATCGCCGTTTGTACGGACAATCAGTTCGGCTGCATTCAACAGTGTCTCGGCAAAGCGATAGATGCGGAAATTGTCGTTCCAGCGGCACTGGTCGGCACCGCCTGTACCGCTTGCTACGTGTGAGTAGCGCGGCAGATACTTGTTCATGAACAGGTTGGTCTGCTGCCAACGTCCTGTGGGATTTTTCGGAGCATCGTCGAGAAGAGTCACTGCGCCACGCACGTCGTTGCGTGCATAGAAATCGCGGCAGTGTGCACGCGGAATGAATGTACCCCATCCGTTGTTGGCCACATCGCCGTCTGATTCCACACCGCCGTCGGGACCGATGCACTGAGGCATGAATGTGCCGCCGATACCGTTAAGGTTGTCGTAGCTGCGTACGCAGAGAGGACCGTCTGTATAGTTGATTTCAAATATCGACTCAATACACCATTCGCCGTCCGGGCTCCACAGATTTGCGTAAGAAGGATTCAGATCGTAAGGACCGCTGATGATATTCTGCATGTATTGCAGAGCTGTGGGGAAGCGGCTTTCATCGTTCTGATACATTACCAACTCGGCATAAGTCATGTATGCGGCAGCCAGAGTCATGTGGCCTTCTTCGCCGCTTTCGGCCTTCATTGGCAACTGTTGGCTGTCGATGGCTTTCTGCAAGTCGGTGATGATGAGTTCGTAAGCGGCGTCATGATCCACCTGATTGACGTATTCTCCTCTTGGTATTGGAGCTGTGAAATAAGGAATGTTGCCATACCATTTCCAGACTATCGTGTAATAGAATGCGCGCAAAGCCTCTGCCTCTGCCACTGTCTTTTTGGCGTAAGCCTCTGAGATGGAATTTGTTTCAAGGCTTTTGTTCACGGCGTCTATCACATCGTTGCAAGCACGGATACCGTCGTAGCTTACCGACCAGAAATTGGTCAGGGTGAGAGCCGATGTCAGTCTGAAGCTCTGGGCGTCATGCCATACCTTCTGGTCGGTGATGCTTGCGGCACCCACGAGCATGTCGTCGCCGAGCATATCGCTCCAGTTGAGCTGTCCGAACATTGAGCCGTCGTAATCATACGAATGGATTGGCACATAGCAGCCCACCAACAGTTCGGTGATATGTTGCTCTGTGCGGAAGTAAATGTCCGCCGGAGCTTTTGTTTCCGGGTCCTGCTCCAAGAAGCTTTCTGCGCAACCGGTGAGTGTCATTGCGCCCAGGAGCAATCCGGCAGTTAGAATATTTATCTTTTTCATATTGTTGTATGCTTGATTAAATCATTGAATAATGTTTTAGAAACCGATGTTGAAACCGATGGTCCATGTGCGCGACTGCGGATAGCAACCCCAGTCTACGCCGAGAGAAGTGCCACCTGAAGAGATTTCCGGGTCGTATCCATGATACTTGGTGAATGTCACCAGATTCTCTGCCATAAGGTAAACGCGGAAGCTGTTTACGAATACTTTCTTTGTGATGTTGCTCGGCAGGGTGTAGCCCAGACAGATGTTCTTCAAGCGCAGATAGCTTGCATCGTTGACATACATATCTGAAGATTTGAGGTTGGTGGTGTTGCCGAATACGAAGCGTGGAATAGAGTTGCTTGTGCCGGCACCGGTCCAACGGTTGAGCATCCATGACGGGAGGTTCTGTCCTGTTTTGTCTACACGCATTGTCGCGTCATAGATGTCGTTGCCGGCTGTTCCCTGCCAGAACATCATGAAATCGAATCCTTTCCACTCAGCGTTGAAGTTGATACCGAATGTCCAGTCCGGCATACCTTTACCTATTTTTGTCTTGTCGGAATCGTCAATCTTACCGTCCTTGTTCACATCCACGAAGCGGAAATCACCGGGTACGGCGTCGGGCTGAATCATGTTGCCATTGTCATCAACGTAAGCTTTCACCTCGTCCTCGGTCTGGAAGATACCGTTGGTCTTCAGTCCGTAGAAGTAAGGCCAGGGCTGTCCGTTCTCGGCGCGGGTGAAAGTACCCAATCCCTGTGAACTCTCGTATTCCATTGTTCCGGTAGCGTTACCCAGTCTCACGAGTTTGTTTTTCAGATAAGCGGCATTGGCTTTCACTGCGAATTTGGCATCGCTCACGTTCCACTTGTATCCAAGTTCGAACTCGACACCCGAGTTTTTCATCTCGCCCACGTTGGCTGTCGGTTTGATGATTGAAACATAGTCGGGCACAGGGTCGGCCATAAGCATGCCGTTGGTTTTCTTCACGTAATAGTCAACAGAGAATGTCAGCGCGTTGTTGAAGAATCCCAAGTCGATACCGAAGTCGGTCTGTTCGCTCTCCTCCCATTTCAGGTCGGGGTTGGCCAGACCGTTCACGCGCGTACCTATGTTCTTTATCGGATCTTTACCGAAGATGGCGTTGTAGCCGCCTGTTGCCGATGTGTAGAGCATGTATCCGAAGTTACCGATATTCTCGTTACCGTTCTTACCGTAGCTGAAACGCACCTTGAAATTGTTGAGCCAGCTGCTTGTCTTGGCCATGAATTTCTCGTTCATCACGTTCCAACCCAAAGAGAATGAGGGGAATGTGGCGTAGTGGTTGTTCGAACCGAAGCGGCTTGAACCGTCACGGCGGATAGTGGCCTGAACCATGTAGCGCTCGTCGTAGTTGTAAGATGCACGTGCGAACAAAGAAGCCAATGTCGCAACTTCCCAGGGGGCGGCACCTGCACCGAGTTCGCCTTCGCCGCTACCTGTGGCATAGTCTACCCACGGGTGGTTGTAGTCCACGAGATAGTTCTTGCTTGCAGAGATGCCGAAGCCTGTCGATTTCTTGGCTGATTGACCCAATACAACGCTGATGTCGTGTTTGTCGAATGTCTTTGCCCAAGAGAGCACGTTTTCCAACTGCCATACTGTGCCTCTGTTTGACCATGAATAGGCGTCGTCCTTACCGCCCCAGTTGTATGAAGCCGTGAGATAGAACGGGAGTGTGAATCCGCGGTCAACGCCTCTGTAAGTGACGTCGGCACCGTAAGAGATGCGATATTTGAAGCCATAGCCAAGCGAGAGGTCGGCTGCAAAGTTGGCAGTGAAGTTATGAACCCATGTTTCGGGAGCGATACCTCTTGTTGCGAGGAAGGCCACAGGGTTCATCTGGTTGTCGTAGTCGGAACCGGGCACCATGTAGAGGTTGCCATTGCTGTCATACTGCGGAGCGTAATGATCCAGTCTGCCATATTCGTTGAGATAGTTGTTGATATCGCTCGGGTCGGTCCATACGATGGGGAGTGTGGGAGCAAGAGCCAGAGCCGAGTTGAGAATACCGTGGCTGTTGGTGTTGGCGTTGATTTCGTGCTGCTTGCTTCTTGTGTAGGAGAGATTTATGCTGAGGTCCAGCTTGTTGAGCCATGCGCGTTCCTTGCTATCGTCAAAGACATTGTATTTGGTGTTCGAGCGCATGGTCAGACGTTTGTAATCAGACTTGCCGTAGTTGCCGCCCAGGATACCTTCCTGATCGTAGTAGCCCAGAGAGAGGTAGTAGTTCACCTTCTCCGATGCGCCGCTTACGGATACCTCGTGGTTCATCACGGGAGCATTGTCGTTGAAGATGGCTTTCTGCCAGTCGGTGCCTTTGCCCATATCATAAGGATTGGCATATTTTGGAGCCTGACCGCTGTTGATGAGACCTTCGTTCATCATCACCGCATACTCGGTGGCGTTGAGTACGTCGCGCGATTTCCATTTCGACTGCCATCCGAAAGATGCGTTGTAGTTCACCTTCACCTTGCCCATCTGTCCTGATTTTGTTGTGACGAGGATCACACCGTTGGCGGCACGGGCACCGTAGATGGCGCCTGAAGCGGCATCCTTGAGCACCTCGATGCTTTCGATATCGTTCGGGTTGATGTTTTCGATACCTGATTCGCAAGGCATTCCGTCCACGATATACAGAGGGTCGGAGTTGTTGACCGTACCGATACCGCGAACACGAATCTGCGAACCTGCGCCCGGCGCACCTGATGATTGTGTGACGGTCACACCGGCAGCGAGACCCTTCAAAGCATTGTCCACACGTACGGGAGCCTTGCCGGCCAGATCGTCTGCACTCACTTTGGCAATAGAAGCGGTGACCACCGATTTCTTCTGCACGCCGTAACCGATGACCACGACATCCTTAAGTACCTGAGCGTCCTCTTTCAAGACCACCCGCATGTTGTTGGCAACGGTTATTTCCACCGACTCATATCCCAGATAAGAGACGATGAGTTTTGTACCGGGTGCCACACTGATGGTGAATTGACCATCCAAATTGGTGATAGCACCGTTTTGTGCGCCTTTCTTCATGACAGAGGCACCCATTACAGGTTCACCTTCGCTGTCGACAACAGTACCCGTGTACTGCTGATTCTGAGCAAAGGCAGTTATTGACATAAGGAATGCCAACAACATGATTAAAAATCTACCTTTCTTCATTGTTTGTTGTTATTGTTAGTAATTATTTAATGAAATTCCGTTTTAGTCAGGGGTTTGTTGTCCCACACTGTTTTCAGTGTTTCCGTCGCAAAGTTATATAAAGGTGATGTGATTTTTTTCGGCGTTCAATAAAAAAGTGGATAAATGTGGAGATGTAAACGTTTTTTCTGTTTGATAATCAGGATGTTGTCAGTTTTAAACAAAAGCGAAAAAGTGGAGCAGATATAGAGCCTTATTGCATGTTTTTATCCCTTTTCCGGCCTCAGCTCCACCATCGGTCAACCCTGAGATGATGATAATAATAGTAAGACTGAACGGCCGGCCCGTAATAATATAATAAGGTGTGTTTTTCAAAAAAAATGTTCTAAACGTGTTTAATTTATAAAATATTACTACCTTTACACTGACAAAACTAAAAACTACAATATGAGACAGGCAAAGATCATTCTTTGGGTCTTGATACTCAGCCTATACACCACGGGTCTGACAGCTCAACAATTGAACACTCTATATCACACGCTCGACAGCGTGTTGGCCAATGTAGACATGTATAAGGAGGCCGCCGTCAACCGTATCGGCAAACTCGAATCGCAGTTGAAGGAGTGCAAAAGCGCGACACGCAAATACGATTTGGCCATGCGTCTGTACGAAGAGAACAAGGCCTTCGACAATAATGCCGCCCTCAGATACATCGAGCAGTGTCTGGACATCGCCCGTACAGTCAAGAGCGGAGGCGACCGCGCGATGATGGACCTCGCACAGACGCGCATGGCCTATCAGTGCTCCAAGGCGGGCATGTACAACGAGGCGGTGAGTCTGTTGTCCGGACTCGACCCGGCGATAATGTCGCACGACACGCGCAACGAGTATTATCAGGGCACGGTGCACGTCTATGGCGAGATGGCTTATTACTGTCGGGTGAAGCACCTGAAGGATGAGTACCTCGGTACGTGCCAGAAGTACGGCAAGCTGTGGATGGAAAACCTCGACCCCGACAGCGACGAGTATCTACAGATGAAGGAAGAGGCCCTCCGTGACAACGGCAAGGTGAAGGAGGCGCTGAAGATCAACGACAAACGCTTGACCTTATGCGACGAGCACACCCATCAGTATGCCATCGTGGCCTACTACCGCCATCTGGACTATGCGCGGGCAGACGATGCCGAGAACGTGAGACGATGGCTGCTCAAGTCGGCCATTACCGATGTGGAGAATGCCGTAATGGACCAGGGCTCGCTATGGATACTGGCACAGATGCTTTTGGATGAAGGTGATCTGGAACGGGCGTACCGGTATATCAACTACGCGTGGGATTGCGCCAACTATTTCGACGCCCGTGTGCGCACCCGGCAGGTATCACCCATACTCACGGCTGTCGACAAGAAGCGCCAGCAAGACACCGAGCATGCCAACCGGCTGTTGCGCATCCTGGCCGTCATCATCAGTCTGATGGCCGTCATACTGCTCCTGTCGCTCATCTATGTGTACCGTCAGCGCAAGAGACTGGCTCTGGCACATGTCAAACTGAGCAAGAGCAACACTCAGTTGTCTGAGGTCAACGACAACATGACCGTCCTGCTCCGGCAGGTCGAACATAGCAACCAACAGTTGCAGGGCCTCAACCATCAGCTGTCCGACACCAACCGCGTGAAGGACGAATACATCGGACGCTTCATGCAGTTGTGTTCACTGTATGTGGACAAGATGGAAGACATGCGCAAGTATGTGATCAAGATGATCAAGGGACGCAAATATCAGGAGATGCTCGACGAGATGCACTCCTCCAAATTCAAGGAGAAGGAGCTCGAAGAGCTACACACCAATTTCGACAAAGCATTCCTGCGGTTGTTTCCCAATTTCGTGGATGAGTTCAATGCGATGGTCAAGCCCGAGGAGCAAGTCACTCTTTCGAAGGAAGACAAGTCGTTGCCCACCACCATACGCATCTTTGCCCTCATCCGCATCGGCATTGAGGACAGTTCGAAGATAGCCTATTTCCTACATTACTCGGTCAACACGATATACAACTATCGTGCCCGCGTGAAGAACGCCGCCCTCGGTGATCGTTCCGATTTCGAGGAGCGCATCAAGCAGATAGGTATGCCGCAGTAGAAAGGATTCATACATTCTATTATAGAAAACAATTACTCAAAATCTTTGTAGCGTGAAATAGCCGTGAGGCATGTTTTCTCGCTATTTACTTAATTTTTTTTTCATAATTATTATTTGCCTGAAATAGCCGTGAGGCATGTTTTCACGCTAATTGTTTAATTTTTTTCATAATATTAGATGCGAGAAATAGCCGTGAGGCATATTTTCTCGCTTTTTTTATGTCTTTTCTGATGAGTCATCAAACCCGTCTGATGCGATTTGGGATAAAAACGTCCGAAACTGCATAAATATGCAAGTCCAAAAGTAAAAAATCTTGACAAAACAAAATCGCAAAATAGAAAGATGCTGCTTGAAAATCATAAGATTTATAAGATTTATAAGACATAATTTCCCTTGAATTTCCAAAAGGGGCCCTTCGGGAATGCAAAAGGGACCCTTTTAGGATGCGAAAGGGCCCCTTTCGGACCCTAAGTCGGGCACTTTTGGAACCCGATTTTGCCACATTTTTGACGAATTTCGGTATCTTTTGTGTTAACGGTTGTTAATATTCTCTTTGTCGGCGATGTGATTTCTCTGATTATCAATGATTTACGAAAACCGCTCAATACTTGCGTATTTGCGGCCTCGGGATTTTAATTTTGAAACGATGGCCTTCTCGTGAAATTTGGACTGTATATTTATACATTTTCGGATTGTAAAATTGCATAAATATCCAGAATCTTCCATCTTTTATTAACTTTATCCCATGCATCACTCCAAAATTCCGATGATCCCATAATTGTTAACAATCAACCGGTTCAATCCTGCCGATTCCCAAAATAATTTAGAAAAATCGATTGAAAAAGTTGGAGCGTTAGCAAATAAAGTGTAATTTTGCATCCGATTTGGTGGCGCAAGCCATTTGCACATAAGTTTAACAATTTAATAACAAAAACAAAAAGCATGATTATTGTACCCGTAAAAGATGGCGAAAACATCGAAAGAGCTCTCAAGAAGTTCAAAAGAAAATTTGAAAAGACAGGCGTTGTAAAAGAACTGCGCAAACGTCAGCAGTATAACAAACCGTCTGTGCTCAAGAGACTCAAGATGGAACACGCTGTCTATGTACAGAAACTGCGTGCCGCCGAGGATTAAAAAAATATCTTCGGAAAATTTGGTAGTTTGAATTTTATTCTGTATATTCGTTGCCGAAAAACAGATTGAGCAACGGAATGATGATAAAAGAGTTTCTGAACTATCTGCAGTACGAGCTCAACCGCTCGGTGCTGACGGTGAAAAGCTACGGCGAAGACCTTCGGGCGTTCGAATCGTACTTCGAAACATTGGATAGTCATCTCTCGTGGGAGACGATAGACTCCGACATCATTCGTGACTGGATGGAGAGTATGATGGATAAAGGAAACACCGCGACGTCAATCAATAGACGGTTGAGCGCAGTGCGTTCCCTTTATCGTTTTGCCTTATCCAGAAAACTTGTCGATCATGACCCCGCCTGTCTCGTGCGTGGACCACGCAAGGCCAAGCCCCTGCCTCAATTCCTGAAAGAGAAAGAGATGGACCGTCTGCTTGACCCCACGCGTTGGGATGCCGACTATTATTATGATGTGAGCATGCGCGCCATCATAATGACATTCTATGAGACCGGCATGCGTCTATCCGAACTCACAGGCCTCGATGATGAGGCCGTGGATCTGGACGGATGTGAGATCAGGGTCACGGGAAAGGGATGTAAACAGAGAGTGATACCGTTTGGCGAAGAGCTCCGGTCTGTGCTTGTCGATTATTTGTCGAAACGCGACTTGGCTTTCTGTCATCGCCGCTCGAAAGCCTTTTTCCTCAACCCCGACGGCCGTCGGTTTGCCGATGCCCGCCTGCGAAACGAGGTGAAGAAACACGTCTCTGCGGTATGCACATTAAAGAAATGTACACCCCACGTGCTCAGACATACCTTCGCCACGGCAATGCTCAATCATAAAGCAGGATTGGAAAGCGTGAGAAAACTGCTCGGACATGAGAGTCTGTCTACAACCAAGATTTACACTCATACCACCTTCGAGCAATTGAAACGCATTTATTCGAGTGCCCATCCCCGGGCTTAACCTTTTAAAAACAGGAGGTATATATGGAAATCAAGATTCAGTCGATTCATTTCGACGCTACCGAGAAATTACAGGCCTTTATCGAAAAGAAAACGGCTAAGTTGGAAAAATCGTTTGAAGATATTAAGAAAGTAGAGGTGCAATTGAAAGTTGTCAAGCCGGCAACAGCATTAAATAAGGAGACAAGCATATCGGTTTCTATCCCGGGCAGCAGCCCGTTGTTCGTCGAAAAAACATGCGACACATTTGAGGAGGGAATCGACCTTTGCGTGGATGCTTTGAAGGTAAAATTGGCAAAAATCAAAGAAAAACAACGCGAAAGATAAAAAATATTCCAAAAAGTTTTGGAGATTAAAAAATAATGCCTATCTTTGCAGCCGTTTTAGAACAAGTCCTAAATCAAGGCCAAACGGCTGCAGGGATTTGCCTCTTTAGCTCAGTTGGCCAGAGCACGTGATTTGTAATCTCGGGGTCGTT
>CAJKQX010000056.1 GCA_905202125.1 uncultured Prevotella sp. | reverse complement strand
TATAAAATAACATCTTTTTCGAAAGAGCAAGCCATTTTTAAATGAAAGAGCCGTGCGCGCGCGAAACATATTTTAATAATAAATTTTGCGGCGGAGA
Source organism: uncultured Prevotella sp. (assembly GCA_905202125.1). Classification (GTDB taxonomy): domain Bacteria; phylum Bacteroidota; class Bacteroidia; order Bacteroidales; family Bacteroidaceae; genus Prevotella. The sequence continues at coordinate 16,615 of CAJKQX010000056.1, read as the reverse complement.
GAGAATTTTTTCGTAAATTTGCAAGACATTATTTTTCGTAAAAAGAAATGGAAGAAATACAAAATAGTTCAAACAACTACTCAGCCAGTAACATTCAAGTGCTCGAGGGACTTGAGGCCGTGCGCAAGCGTCCGGCGATGTACATCGGCGACATAAGCGAAAAAGGTCTTCACCATTTGGTAAACGAGACTGTCGACAACTCTATCGACGAGGCGATGGCGGGTTACTGTACCGACATCGAGGTGACCATCAACGAGGACGAATCCATCACCGTACAGGACAACGGACGAGGCATTCCTGTGGACGAACACAAGAAATTGCACAAGTCGGCCCTGGAGGTAGTGATGACCGTGCTGCATGCCGGCGGTAAGTTTGACAAAGGTTCCTACAAGGTGAGCGGCGGTCTGCACGGTGTGGGTGTGAGTTGTGTGAACGCCCTCTCCTCTCACATGATGTCGCAGGTATTCCGCGACGGCAAGATATATCAGCAGGAATACGAATGCGGCAAACCCCTCTACCCCGTCAAGGTGGTAGGCGAGACCGAGCTCAGAGGTACACGTCAGCAGTTCTGGCCCGACCCCACCATCTTCACCACCACCCACTACCAGTGGGACATCGTGGCCCGCCGCATGCGCGAGCTGGCCTATCTTAACGCCGGCATACGCATCACCCTCAGAGACATGCGTCCCGACGAGGAAGGCAACACACGCGAGGAGGTGTTCCATGCCAAAGACGGTCTGAAGGAGTTTGTGCGCTACGTCGATCGTCACCGCACCCATCTCTTCGACGACGTCATCTATCTCAAGACCGAGAAACAGGGCGTACCCATCGAGGTGGCGGTGATGTACAACACCGACTACTCGGAAAACATACACTCCTATGTGAACAATATCAACACCATAGAGGGCGGAACCCATCTCACCGGATTCCGTGCCGCGCTCACCCGTACGCTCAAGGCCTACGCCGACAACGACCCCAACATATCCAAGAATATAGAGAAGGCGAAGATAGAAATCGCCGGAGAGGATTTCCGCGAGGGTCTCACCGCCGTGATATCCATCAAGGTGGCCGAGCCCCAGTTTGAAGGTCAGACAAAGACGAAATTAGGCAACAGCGAGGTGGCAGGTGCCGTACAACAGGCCGTGGGCGAAGCTCTCAGCACATATTTGGAGGAACATCCCAAAGAGGCCCGCATGATATGCGACAAGGTGATACTCGCCGCCACGGCACGTATAGCAGCCCGCAAGGCCCGCGAGAGTGTGCAGCGCAAGAACCCGATGAGCGGAGGCGGTCTGCCCGGCAAACTGGCCGACTGCTCAAGCAAGGACCCCAAAGCCTGCGAGATATTCCTCGTGGAGGGTGACTCGGCCGGAGGCTCGGCCAAGCAGGGACGCGACCGCTACACACAAGCCATACTCCCGCTGCGCGGAAAGATTCTCAACGTGGAGAAAGTGATGTGGCACAAGGTGTTTGAATCGGAGTCGGTGATGAACATCATACAGAGCATCGGCGTGAGATTCGGCGTCGAGGGCGAAGAGGACAAGGAAGCCAACATAGACAAACTGCGCTACGACAAAATCATAATCATGACCGATGCCGACGTCGATGGCTCGCACATCGACACGCTCATCATGACACTCTTCTACCGGTTCATGCCGCGCATCATCCAGGAGGGACACCTCTACATCGCCACTCCGCCGCTCTATCTCTGCACATACAAGAACAATGTGAAGGAATATTGCTACACCGAGCAACAGCGGCAGGCCTTCCTCGACCGCTACGGCAACGGTGAGGACGACGGCAAGAACATACACACACAACGCTACAAAGGTCTGGGAGAGATGAACCCGGAACAGCTCTGGGAGACAACTATGGACCCGAGCAAGCGTCTGCTCAAACAGGTGACCATCGAAAACGCCGCAGAGGCCGACGAGATATTCTCCATGCTCATGGGCGACGACGTGGAACCGCGACGCAAATTCATCGAGAAAAATGCGACGTATGCCAATATCGACGCATAAAGCCGTATGAGGCGGCACCATGTCAAAAGCCGTATTCCAACCGGGAATGCGGCCTTTGCTCTATTTACCGATAAGCGCGCGACAGGACCACAGCCCGCATGAGCGCAACAGATAAAACCAACCTACTACCGCAGACCGACCATCAGATCGCGTTCAAACGTGTCGACATGAATGCTTCATAAGAAGATAATAATCATAGCAACCATTCTGCTGACCTTCGGTCCGAGCGCCGGAGCGCAGCAGTTCGGTCTTTCGTGGATATCCCATCCTGCTCCCGACAGCATATCGCAGATATGGTTCCGACAGACATTTACGCAAGAGGAAAAGCCCGAACAGATCGATATCACGGTGGCCTCGACGGGCTATTTCGAACTGTTTGTCAACGAGCGCAATGTGTCTACTGACGTCATGGCACCCCTGCGCGCCCCCGGGGACAACGAGGCAATAGCCGTGACGTATGACATCACACGCTTTGTAAGACAGGGGGAAAACACGCTGGCCGTGTGGTACTCGCCCGCGACAGTACATGCCGACAGTCTGCAACTGGCCGCGATGTGCTACGGCCGGTATGCCGACGGCCGCAGGTTCGCCTTCCATACCGATGGCGGATGGCTCTGCCACAAGGCCAACGCCTGCATCAACGCCGACGGTGGGGAGGACATAGACGCCACGGCCTTCGACCAATCATGGAACGGCGACATCGCGGACATGGCCCTATGGCTGCCGACAACAGAGCATCAGGGACGTCCCGACGATAGTGCTCTGGAACGAAAGACCAACTACCGGGCCACGAAAACTACCCACCTGAGCCGGCAGAAATATTTCGACATCGAGGGAGACAGCGTGACCTACACGTTCGAAACGGCCTTTCGGGGTCTCATCCGAGTCACTCTGCGCGATGCGAAACGCGGCAGCCGCATATCCGTGGGCAACATACGATACACTTGCAGCGGCGAGTCGGACGAACAGATCATACAGCGGTTCACCACCACAGATACACGTAAACTTATCTTAACGGGCGACAAATCTTTCAAACCCGAACAGGTGTACAAGGTCGAGGCATTGTCTCTCGGAGAGTATCGCCGCGAATGGCGATACTGAAGAAAATGATACCGAAAATCGACACTAAGATATTATCATTTATTATAAAACAATAAAAAATATTAAAATCAGCCTTTCAGAGGTGACAAAATTCGATTTCGATTGTTAATACATAAAAGGTATGACTCAAATAAAAACAACAACAAATATCAAAAACCACACATGAAGAAATCATTACTCGTCTTGCTCATGCTGAATGTAATCGGCATGACACGGGCGGATGTCGTTCCGGGCAAGGTATACCGGATATCATCGGCCGCCAATGACAAAAGGGCTCTCTTCGTGGAGAACTCTTCTTACGACAACAATGCATCCGTAGTGCTATGGACCGACGCCGATGTGCCGTCACAACAGTGGGAAGCCAAAGACAACGGAGACGGCACCTTGTCGTTCATCAATGTACTCACGGGCAAATACATGGCGCGCAGCTCGGTGTCTGTGGGCGCAAGTACGAAACTCCAGCAGAACACCTCTGCATCGTCAAAGAGCAAATGGAGCGTACAGGCAGCAGGAGGAGGTAGCAACCGCTACATCCTGAACCAGACATACAACTCGAAAAACTATCGTCTCACCACGAGCGCAAGCAGCGATGGAGACAACGCCTCGCTGAGCGAGCAGGCTACCACCGCCGCCATCACCACCCAACAGACATGGATCATAGAGGAGGTGACACCGCTGGGAGAATTCAATGCCGAGATACGCACCCGTATGATCGACGCATGGATAAACAAGCACATGCGCGACCGCGGAACCAACAAGAAATCGTTCGGCAACGGCGGCGGATGGGGCGACGCTGAGATGCTCGAGACACTGCTCGACGCCTACGAGACAACGGGTAAGGAGGAATATTTCAACGCGTTCACCCAAGCATTCAACTTTTTCAAGGACTGCATGGGCAGCGACTGGTGCCGTCTGAGATACGACGATACCTACAAATGGTACGGCCACGACTTCAACGATGACGTGATGTGGATGATCATCGCGGCCGTCCGTGCCTATCACCTGACCGGAATCAGCACATACCGGACGGAGGCCAAGAGCAATTTTGACAAGATTTACGACCGTGCCTTCAACAAATGGGGCATGATGCGCTGGGCACAGCAATCAGGAGGTGTGAACGGAACAAACTCCTGCATCAACGGACCGACGGAGGTTGCGGCCTGCTATCTGGCAATGGCTTACAAGGGAGAGAACGAAAATTACTACAACGAATATTTCGACATTGCGCGCAACTTGTACGAGAACCAGCGCCGCTATCTGTTCAACGCACAGACGGGAGAGGTGTTCGATTCCTTCACATGGGATGAAAAAACCAATCTGCCGGGCGGTTACAACCGTTGGGTATCAACCTACAACCAGGGAACGATGCTCGGTGCGGCAGTGATGTTGTACAACCGTTTCGGTGACGAACGTTACAAGAAAGATGCCGAGAAAATAGTGGAAAAGAGCACGAAGGGCCTCTGCAACGCCAACGGCATCATCAAAGTATGCCAGACAGTGGATGGCGACCTGTGCGGATTCAAGGGCATACTGATGCGCTACGTGCGCAAATATGTGGTGGATCTCAGACATACGGAGGACGTGGACTGGATGAAGAACAACGCCCTGCTGGCCTACTCCAACCGCAACTCGTACGGAGTGACTGCATCGGCATGGCTCACCAAGTCGGCCGAAAACTGGACATCTCCCACCGAGAAAGACGGCAATGGCAATCTGAAGAACTTTGAAAACCAGCCGTTCGGCAACTCCACCGCCGTGTCGGCAGCCGCCAATACCCCGTTGGACGCCGAAAAGATAGTCAAGGACGCCTACTCCTCTATCCCGGCCACCGATTTCGATTATATAAGAGGTATCTTTGTGACCGATGGAACGGGCGGTGCCGCCAAAGAGATATCCAATATCCGAAACAAGTATTACACGGGATACAGCAACGTGGATTTCGGTTCGAAACCGGCACGAAGCATACAGGTGAAGATGACAAACGGAACGGCATCAAACCAAAAGATTGAGATACGCGAGGGCGACTACAACGGCACCTTGCTCGGAACAATCACCGTGCCGACCAGCGGAGGCTGGCAGACGGTGACGGCCAACATCACCCCGACCGACGGAATGCACGATATTTATCTCGTTTATCGCGCTTCGATATCTGCGAAAAACATCTTCAAAGTGGCTGAATTCACCTTCAGCTCGACCACTCAACCTCTGCCCGGCGACCTGACCGACAACCTCGGCACGACAGAGTCGAGCATCGATGCCGACAACATAGGCAACCTGACCGACAACCGGGCGACGACCGCCATGACAATCAATGCACAGAAGGCCCGGTTCACATTCACATCGGCCATGCCGGCAACACTCCGTGGCTACGCCGTGGTGAGCAACATCGACAACTCAAGCAACGACCCGAAGGCATGGACTCTCTACGGCTCGAACGACGGCGAGGTATGGACAACCATCGACACACGCAGCAACATGACATTCAACAACCGTTGCGAGGCCAAGAACTTTGAGATCAAGGCCGACAAGGCGTACACCCGATTCAAGCTCGATGTGACCGGAAACAACGGCGGCACCATGCTCAGCATAGGCGACTGGCAGCTCTTCGGCACGGCGATAGCATACAATGACATCACTGCCGACGGCGGCAAGATGGCCACGGGCGATGCCATCGTCATCGACAAAAACACCGCGACAGCCGTCAACGTGAACGCCGGAGAGAGCGCAGAGTTCGTCTACAACAGCCGCGGTATGTACGACCTGACATGTTACAGCATCACAGCCGTCAACGCAGCGGACGCCCCCTCATCATGGACACTGTACGGAAAGAAAGGCACCGAATGGGAAGTGATAGACCGACAGACAAGACAACGCTTCGCTTACGACGGTTGTACTCAGTTCTACAAGACACAGCCGACGGACAAGTACCAGTATTTCCGTCTCGTGACAGACGCTCAGGATACCAAGACGGAGATTGCCGAGGTGCAGCTCTTCGGAGACGTAGCGGCCGACGGAACGCTCTACAACAACATCACCAACAACGGCGGAACCCTCTCCACGTCGGACGGCGTCAACGAGAGCGTGGCCCGCGGACTCATCGACAACAATGCCGCCACGAGCTACCGGCTGCCGTTCAACGGAACAGCATGGATACAGTATCAGACGGAGATACCTGCCCGACTGAGCTCATACCGTATAATCAGCGGCTACGACAGCAGCAGAAACCCGAAGAAATGGACTCTCGAAGGCTCCAACAACGGTACGCAATGGACCACGCTGAGCACCGTCTCAAACGGTTCATTCACCAAGAAGGGCGCGGTGAAGAACACCACCGTGACCAACACCAATACCTACAAATATTTCCGCCTCACCATCAATGCGGCATCAACCGATGACGCCACGGAGATAGAAATAGGCGAACTGCAGCTGCACGGCATCTGTCTGGCCACCGACGACATCATCAGCAAGGGCGGCACAACGACAGCCGAGATGCCCGGCAAGAGCGACAACGAGAGCAAGGACAAACTCTTCGACCACTCGGCCGACTCTAAATATTGCTTCGACTATTATGGTTCGGCATGGGTGGCATTCGAGGCCAACACCGCCACAAAAGCCAACATGTACAGCATAACATCGGCCAACGACAACAACGGACGCGACCCGAAGAGCTGGGAACTGCAAGGTTCGGACAACGGCACCGACTGGGTGACACTGGACAAACGCGAGGGCGAGATGTTCATCGGATTCAAGACCACTCAGTTCTATTTCTTCAACAACGAGAAGGCATACAAACACTATCGCCTGCAGATACTCGAGACAAGAAACGACCTGATGTCGCAGTTCAGTGAGTGGCAGCTGTTCTACAACTCCAAAGTTCTGACCGGTATCACCAATACAGTAGCCGCCGAGGGCATGAACATCAGTTACGACAAGAGCACTGCTACCATCAACGTGGCTCTGACCGATAAAGGCACTGTGACGATATACAACGCCAACGGACAGGTAGTGGCCACACACACCGTCCAGGCCGGCCAAAACGCCATTCCGGCCGATGCCCTGACAAGAGGCCTGTACATCGTCAAGGCAGTGTCGGACGGCAAAACGCTGTCAAGCAAGTTTGTGAAATAAGAGACAATCATAATATCCATTACTAAAAAATGCGGGCGCCATCATGTGGCGTCCGCATTTTTTAGTATATTCGACGGAGACTTATCACTTGACAATCTTGCGCGAACCGTTGGCATCGCGCAGTATGAGTACACCCGTGGCAGGTATGTCTGCCGCACGGAATGTGGCGGCAGGAGCCGAATATATCATCTGTCCTGCAAGATTGAATACGTTCACAGTACCATCCGAAACGGTCTTTTCGACATCGATGGAAGACGTCCAGTTGGAATCCCCACCGGCTGTGAGCGTGATGTTTTTGCCGTTTTTCACGAGTATGTAACTATTGTTTATGTCCTCTTTGCTACGCACAGGCTGCCATGAGGTCTCCTTCTCCGACTTGGTGGCGAGATAGATGCGGTATGTACCATCGGCCAGATTGTCGCAAGAAACAGACACATTCGTGAGTTTGGTGCCGTAGCGAGGTTCCACCTCACTCACCGTTCTCACCACTCCGAGCGACGTCACAACGCCCGAAGACATGTCGGCTGCCATTGCACCGATATTGCCCGTAAAGTTTTCAACGTCCATATTGTAAAGTCCGTTGCACGAGATGAGGAGGTTGTTCAGGCTCTGCGTTATCGCGAGAGTGTAACCCAGGGCCCACAACGAGGTGTATTGGCTCACGAAACGGTTGTCGTCCGGTCGGCGGACGATAATCATATCCTGCCCCTCGGTGAATCCACGCAGCGAGGCAATATCATAAAATCCGTTGCTCGTTCCGGTCCATCCCCAGTTGACATGTACCAGTCCGTTCTCATCGTAACCGTCGACCACAAATGAGTGTCCTTCATTCGACCTGGTAGCACCACCGTAAATGATCGGGCAACCGTCGTTCAGTTCACGATAGATGATGCTCATCCACTCGTCCACAGGAAAATATTCGCGCGAATAGAACTTGATGTTCTCATCGTAAAGAAAATACTTGCGCAGGGCCCGACAGGCATCATTGGAGTAAGCCCCGCTACCACCGGGATTGTAGCCCATCTCCACCGATACGCCGGCATGATACATGAGCGTGGCCACGGCATTGGCTTGCTCGGCGGTGTAGTTATTGCCTGTGTACTCATCGAGCATGTTGGCATAGTCATAGGTGGTGTTGCCGAAATTGGCAAAAGCGCGGCTGCGCTGGTCGCTTCCTTCCGGATAGAAGAAATAAGATTTAGATCCCTGGCCTTTGACGGGATATTGATGATAGTTCATCACTTGCGCCATAGACGTGGCCACACATCCCGTGATATAGTGTAATTCGTTTTTGCCGTCGTTGTATACAGGACAAAGCAGATTGTAAGGAGTGTCCTGTCCCCAGCGGGTGGTGAGCAGTTCGGGCACCGTCTTCTTATATCCGGCCGGTGGAGCCGCCTCTGCCGGACGGTTACCCGTGGCAAGCATCTCTTCGAGCGACTCGTTGACGGCAGTCATCCACCACACGAACGCCGGTGCGGGATTGTCGCCCAAAGCGTTGTCGCCATAACCGAGTACGGGCTTGAACACGTCGTCATTGGCGATGACGGCATATCGTCCGCCCTCATATCCGATAACAGTGATCTGGGACTCCTGCCTGAGCACTTTCATGTCCGAGAGCAATGGAGCGGCCTTGTAGGGTCCTTCCGGCGTATGGACACGTATCGCGGCGAGAGCCGCGGAGCGCATCTGAAGAGCAGTGCGTGGCTTGGCCGATGTCATGCAGAATGACATCAGGACAAGAATTGAGGATAAAAATACCTTTTTCATAGATTGAATTTTTGGGTTGGTTGTATCGTTTGAGAATATGAAAGACAAAAAACGGGCAGGCAGAAAAGTGACGTTCTGCCAACCCGCTTTATTGTTTAGTCAACTCCTTTTGATTATATCATTTTCTTGTAAGAGTGATTTCAGAAAGACGGTCCCACCATCCTGCCTGAGGCTGGTAAGCGTACTGATAGAGCCAAAGATTGCGGCTTGGGGGGAAGTTGATGGTAGTCGGTATATGACCATCCTCGATTCTCCATCCCGTAACCAAATCATCGAATGTCAGTGACTGGCCGTTGTCAGTGGCCCACGCCCATTCGTATGTGTTGTTAAAGGAAGCGATCATCTCGCCGCAGATGAATCCTAAGGTACCGATCTGCGTGCGCTCATCGTAAGTATAGCGGAAATGCCATGCACAGTCGAGCTCTACACCCACGTTGAAGAGTCCGGGAGCCTCGGCTGTAAGCACGTTGTTGTAGTCGGGGTTCTCCTCGTCGGTCTCTCCGCTGATGGTGATGTCGCATGTCAGAGGAGCTCCATCGGCGTCTTTAGCACTGAGAGTCCACGTGCCGAAGAATTTCTCATAGAAGAGACTTTCATTGTCGCGGATGGTCACAAGCACGCTCTTGTGTTCGCCCAGAGTGGCTCCGTTGACCGATGTGATGTCCAGTTCGAAAGAGCGTGTCTCGTTGATTTCCTCATTATCGACCATCTTTACCTCAACGTTGACAACACCGTCTTTGAGAGTGTCCACTTTGAGTTTTAGCGACTTGTCGGTAATCATGAAGTGCTCATCCTCCTTTGCAGGATTGTCGCCCACCTCTTTTGCATTAACGGTAAAGGCCACCTCTCCGTTGCGGGCACCACTCACCTTCACCGGTATATTGACGATGCCCGAGCTTTCCTTGACTGTCAGCTCGGTCTGTGCGAACTCGAGTGTCACATCACTTTTGCTGTTGTAGTTGTCGTCGTCCGAGCATGCTGCGAACAGAGAGACAACAGCCATGAGCATGAATAATTTTATATATTTCATCTTATTCTTTGTATTAATATTGCTGGTTTGAAATATCGGTTGCCGGAGCGAGGTCCTTTCGGGACGCGTACTCGCTACGTTGGCTACACTCCGGCAACTGTTTTTATCCGCTGACTGATTAATATCCCGGGTTCTGAACTATTTTTTTGTTAACGTCAGTCTCAGCTTTCGGTATGGGCCAGGTCAGTCTTTGTTCATCGGCCGGACGTGTGAGAGCGGTTGTGTTGGATCCGGGCAGGTTGCAGAGATCAGCATTCTGCGGTTCGCCACGCTTGAGAGCGATATGCCAACGTTTGATATCAAACAGTCGTGAACCCTCGGCCACCATCTCGCGCTGACGTTCGTCGCGCAGTTCGCTCATGATGGTAGTAGCTGTAAAGCTGCGGTCTGTGTAGTTGCGTATACGTTTACTCTTGAGTTCGTTGAGATATGCAGAAGCCTCGGTGAGCTTGTTGGCCTGAGCGCCCGCCTCGATAGCGATGAGATACATCTCTGCGATGCGGAACACTTTGGGTTCGATCACGAAACGCGCATACTCATAAGAGCCGAACTCGGTGTAGAGACGACCGTGGTCGGTGTACTTGTTCAGAGCATAGACCGTACCCGACGCACCCGATGTGGTGTTGATTCTGACACGGTTGAAATAAACCGATTTGCGGTAGTCGGCATTGGTATAGAGGTCAATGAGATCCTGTGTCGGGATGTAATCCGGATTGCCATCTTCGCTGTAAGGCTGATAGATGGTACCCGTGGCCGAAGGCAGCTCGTCACGCGAAGCCACTGCCAACTGGAAAATAGTCTCCATACCGCCGTCGTTGTACCACAGATCCTGCAATTCATCTATGCCATCTGCCAGTGCGTAATTGCCCCCGCGAATCAGTTGGTCGGCCTGAGCGAATGCAGTAGGATAGTCGTCCATGGCCAACGCCACACGTGCACGCATGGCCGTGATGGCGTCAACAGATATATATTCCATGCTCGGAGCACCGGCCACATTGATATATTTGGCGGCGCTGTCGAGGTCGTTCTTTATCTGCACGAAGGTCTGTGCGAGCGTCTCGCGGGCCGGATAAGTGGAAGCATCCGATGACGGAGCATAGTTCAGACGGTAAGAAACACCGGTGTTGGGATTGCTTGCCGTGGCAGCATCATAGTCTGCACAGAAATACTGGGAGAGCATGAAGATGCAGTAAGCACGTGTGAAGAACGCCTCGCCCTTGATTTTGCCGACATTGGCTTTGGCCAGTGCGGTGAAAAGGTTGGGGTTGGACATGTCACACTTGTTGTATCCGTCGATGATATATTCGGCACGTGCAATCGTAGCCTGATAGTTGCCATAGACGGTGCTGAAGTAAGAAGCCTGTGTGGTGAAGTCCCAACGGTACATGTCGCCGAGGGTATTGGAGAAGCCTGTCACGGCATGGAATCCGTCGCATTGCATCTCGGCAGAGTTATAGAAAGTGTTACCACCGATAGAAGAACGCAAAGCTGAATACAGTCCGACACGCGCATTGGCGAAATCGGTCGGTGTCTGAAGCGCTTCGTTATCAGGCAGGGCGTCGTACGGCTCCTTGTCCAAGTCGCAAGATACCAGCCCCGCTGTCAGCGCAAGTAACATATATATCTTTTTCATTTTCATATTCGTTTATTTATTGTTTTTATTAGAATGTGAGCTCGGCGCCGATTGATATCTGGAGTGTGTTGGGATAATTGCCGAGCGAGTAGTCTGAGTCTATCTCGGGGTCGTAGCCCTTGTATCCGGTGAAGGTGAGCAGGTTGCGTCCCACGAGGAAGATTTTGGCGTTCTTGACGAATCCTGTGGCATCAAGCCAGTTCTTGGGCAGAGTATAAGAGAGCTGCGCGAACTTCAGACGAACGAACGAAGCGTTCTCCAGAAGGCGGTCGTCATAGTAATAATATGTGGCGTTGGCAGCGGCGATATCGGTAATGTCGCCCGGTTTCTGCCAAATCTTGAACATGGCGGTAGACTGGTTGTTTTTGGTGGCGAACATCGGGTTCTCAGTGAACCATCGCTCGTTGTTGAAGAGATAGCGTCCGAACATGCCGGAGAACTGAAGGTCGAGCTGGAGTCCTTTCCACGATACGGTGGTGCTGAGACCTCCCGACCAGGGAGCGATATAGCTCTTGTCGTGCATCACCATGTTGTCGTCGGAAGCCACTTTGGTCTGGTTGCCGTTCTTGTCCAACCACACATTCTGTCCGTCGCGCGGGTCTACGTGGCTCCAGCGCACACCGTAGTAGTCGCCATAAGAGTGTCCCACCTCGAGACGCAAGCCGTTGGCATCATAAGAGTCTACGCCGTTGAGCAGCTTGGTGATTTTGTTGCGGTTGTAGTTGCCGTTGATGCTCATGTTCCAGAACCAGTCCTTGTTCTTGATGATGTCCACACCGATGCTGAAGTCGAAACCGCGGTTGTACATCTCGGCGATGTTGCCCCATCCTCCGGAGAAACCGGTGGTGTAGGAGTAAGGCACATTCATGAGCATGTCGGATGTGTTCTTGTCGTAGTATTCAAAGTCGTAGGAGATGCGTTTGAGCACACGTCCGTTGATACCGATATTGAATGTCTTCACGGTCTCCCATGTCAGGTCGGGGTTGCTCGGGTTGGCGACAGCCGTACCGGCTTGTCCTCCGTACAAGGGGCCTGAGCCCACGAGACCCAATGCCATATACGGGTTGATGCCCGAGTTACCTGTGGAACCGTAGCTCACCTTGAACTGCAGGTCGTCGAGCCATGAGCGTGTTGAGGCCATGAACGACTCGTTTGTGACATCCCACATGAATGCTGCGGCACCGAATGTGGCCCAACGGTTGTTCTCGCCGAAGAGCGACGAACCGTCACGACGGATACTCATATCGACGAAATATTTGTCGGCGTAAGAGTAGTTGAGCATTCCGAACCATGAGTTGCGGGCCTCCTCCGACTTGGAGTGGGTCGGTATCTCGGCGGAACCTCCGGCAGACATGAGGAACAGACGGTTGTCGGTGAGTCCGTTGGCCATTGCTCCGAAAGCGTGTGTCTTGCTTGTCATCGACTCCTGTCCTACCAATACGGATACCGAGTGGTCCTTGAGGAAAATGATCTTATACTCGGCCGTGTTGGTCACTGTCCAACGATAGAAACGCGAGAATGTCTCTCTGGCGGAGCCTTCGGGGTTGACATTCGGATTCTCAGTGATGGTCCACTGGTACGAGCCGCGCAGGTCGTTGGCATCGAGACCGATGGCCGTGCGGATGTTGAGACCCTTTATCGGGTTGATGTTGACAAAGAGATTCTCGTTCAGACGTACACGGGTAGACATTCTCGGCTGCCACTCTGCGATGTAGTAAGGGTTGTAACGTTGTAGCAGATCGTAATACTCGAGACGGTCGCCATAGCCCTCGAATGTACTGTTGGCATAGTCGGTGGGGTCGAGACCGATGACTTCATGTGTCGGCTGAATGGGAGCGTAGACACGGGCTGCATAGGTCTTGTTGTAGGAGCTGTTGGGTGTTTCGCCCCAGAGACTCTCGCGATACTTGGTGTAAGCAAGGTTGGTGTTGGTGCCTATCTTGGTCCAGTTGTTCACGTTCACCTCCACGTTGGCGCGAAGCGTCTCGCGACGCATGTTGGAGTCGTCGATGATACCGCTTGCATTGTAGTGTCCGAAAGAGATGAGATAGTTGGCTGTCTGCGAGCCACCGCGCACGGTGGCGTCGATCTGTGATGTCGGTTTGGAGTCGCCGAAGAAATAGTCGGTCCAGTCCGTGCCTATGTTATACTTGCGATAATAAGCCTTCATTGCCTGGAAATTGGCATTATTCTTATTTTCGGGGTTCATTATCTCCTGGAAATCGAGCCACTGGTTGGCATCCATCATCTCGGCATTGTCGCCTGTCATGCGCGACACGCCGTACTGGGCAGACACGGTCACTGTGGGTGCCTCGCCGAATTTACCTTTCTTGGATGTGAGCACCACCACACCGTTGGCCGCGCGCGAACCGTAGATAGCGGTGGAAGAAGCGTCGCGAAGGATGGTCATGCTCTCAATGTCACTGGGATTGATGGAGAGGAACGTCTGCTGTGATATCTCGCTGCCGTCGAGGATGAACAGCGGTTCGGTGCTGGCATGGATGGATGTCACACCACGTATACGCATGTTGGTTGTTGCAGACGGCTCGCCCGAAGAGGTGAAAACCTGCAATCCGGGCACCTGTCCCTGCAGGGCGTCACCGATATTGGCTATCGGGCGGTTTTTGATTTTATCACCGCCTACGGTAGACACCGATCCGGCGATGGTACCGAGCTTACGTGCCGAACCGTATCCGGTAACTACCACATCGCCCAATACCTGTGCGTCGTTGTCGAGCACTATTCGCATGTTGTTGGCAGCTTTCACTGTCTTGGGGATCATACCCAGACAGGTGATTTCGAGCTGTGTGCCCACGGGGACGGTGATGAAGAAAACACCATCGCCATTGCTCACCGTAGCTGCGTTGAGGCCTTTGGCCTTGACTGTGGCCCCGACAACCGGCTCGCCATCCTCAGCGGATGTGATGATACCGGTCAGGCGGCTCTGTGCCAGCACCATTCCTATGCTCAGGAACATGCAGGCAAGAATCATTGTCAGTCTTCTTTTCATAAAATTTCTCTCTTGTGATTAAATTAAAAAAAATATATTAAATTTTGTTTGTTATCTCGCTTTCCGTGAATGGTTCTCTCTATTGTCATCCTGTGCGGCATTTCTTTCCCGCTCTGTTCATTTTGCTTTTCAAATTGTATACCTCTACATGAGAGGTGCACAATTTTTCCCGATTATGTATCAGATTGCAAAGTTAACATTATTTCATAAGTCCAACAAACATATGTTTACAAAACAGTATAAATATAAACATATTTTAACAATAAACCCGAATATTTTGTTTAATGTAACTGTATTTTAATACAAAACGGGCCGAAAATCTGAATAATAATAACAAAAATGATGAATTTTTATTTATTTTATATTCAAAATGTGGCCGGAGTGGCTTTGGGGTGATGAAAGTCTTGAATTGTTAAAACGTGTTTCTTCATTTACATTTTGTTTCTTGTTTTTTTACCCTTGTCTATCCGGCATGCGTCTATCACTTTGCGGTTGGCTTGTTCTATTCTGTCGTTGTCGAGTTCGCGGATGTAGATCATAGTCGTCATGGGATTGGTGTGACCCATCGCGCGTGATATGACCGAGAGCTCCACGTTGCTCTCAAAGGCGATGGAGGCCCATGAGTGGCGCGCCACGTAGGATGTGAGTTTGCGCCCGAGGCCGGCCTTCCGGGCCAGCGCCTTCAGACTGCGGTTGTAGTAGCTCAGTTCGCGCAGATACTGTTTGTATTGCTGTTGCTCGTCGCCCGTGGTGAGGATGGGGAAAACGTATTCGCCGGACAGATGAGAGTATCGGTTTATGATACGTTCGATGCTCGGTTCGATGGCTATGTTGACGGACTGTCCGGTTTTCTTGCGGTGGTAGGATATGTGTCTGTCGGTGATTTGCGATTTGTGCAGGTGGGCCACGTCCACGAAGGGCATGCCCTGGCACAAGAAACTGAAAAGGAATATGTCGCGTGTGAAATCCATGCGCGAACCTTTGCGCAACTTGAGCTTCATCAGCCGGGTGATGTCATCGCGACATATCGATCGTTTCACGGTGGGTGCCCTCCCGGTGAACACGTCTTTGAATATCGATTTGTCCGAGTGCCCCATCTTGACATACACCGAGCGCAGCGAGCGCATGTAACACGATACGGTGTTGAGTCCCACGTTGCGTTCGAGCAGCCATTTCTGATAGCTCTTGAGCAGTTCACCACTCATCTCGTCGACCCATATATCCGCGCGACGCACGTATTTCAGGAGTGAGCGCAGGGCCGTGGAGTAATTGGAGGCGGTGCTGAACGATTTGCGTTTTCGTGCCATCTCCACCTCATTTCTGACGCATTCTACAAACGAGATACGCTGACGAGGCTGTGGTCGATTGTCCGTCAGGTCTTTATGGCTGCCGAACGATACATTCAGTTGAAATTTGATTTTCATTTGTTTTATATTGATTATTTGATTGCCATATATATAATAATGTGTGTTTTGTGGAATTGTGACTCCGATGAAGATACTGAATTTAAAACAAAAACGAGCGCATATTGTGTTTATTTCGTTTCGTGCCATCTTCTTGAATATTGTCAAGAAATGTCTCTTTCTTGGGAATTCCGCCATGAACAGCAGGGACGGAAAAATCTGTATAAATATGCAATTTCATCATCCGGAAATGTATAAATATACAGTCCAACTTTCGCGAGAAGGCCATCGTTTCAAAATCAAAATCCCGAGGCCGCAAATACGCGAGTTTTGAGCCGTTTTCGCAAATCATTGATAATCAAAGAAATCACATCGCTGATAAGGAGAATATTAACACCCATTAACACAAAAACCACCAAAATTCGTCAAAAAAGGGGCAAAATCGCCTTCCAAAAGAGCCCCTTTTGGGGTCCGAAAGGGGCCCTTTCGCATCCTGAAAGGGTTCCTTTCGCATGACGA
>CAJKQX010000055.1 GCA_905202125.1 uncultured Prevotella sp. | reverse complement strand
TTCCGAAAGGGGCACTTTCACCTCCCGAAAGGGTTCCTTTCGCACTCCAAAAGGGGCCCTTTCGCAAATCAAGAGGATAAAAATCGCAAAATCGGACGGTTTTTCCCGTTTCCGGGTACGATTTTCCCCGTTTCTCGGCTTCGTATCTTTCTAAAACGGAAGTAAGTCCTACAAAAACCAAATGTTAAAAATTTGGATTTGCATGCGCAACCTCGAGGTATCAAAAGTAGGAAGGGTGTCCAAAATTAACGTTTCGCTCCAAATTTCATAAATGTCGACTAATTAATATCGTTCAATCGGATGGTGGGCTGGGCGCTTTTCGGGCCTTCAGCCCTCATTATGACAAAACTATCACTTGAAATTGCGGATAAACCATTTTATGATTTTATCGATAATGCTGAGGCTCTGCAACACCCTCCCTACACCGAAGCACATTGATTGTGTCTGAAAATTAAGGTTTATCACCACAGAATCCGGATGAACCTTTTTTTGTTGATATATTTCTCTACCCGCGCTCTTGTTGCATGTCTTCGTGGTGGCTTCACACGCCCGTGTCACCATCCCGAGTCGGCGCCGCCGCCACCCGTGTCTCCGCCACCGAAGCTGCCTCCTCCGCCGAATCCACCTCCGTGCCGGCGTCCGCCGCCGAGCATAGATGCCAGAAATATGCTGTTCATCAGCGCGCCGTGGTCGTCGCCGCCCATGTCGGTATGCTTCACTGTCACGCGTCCGCAGTTGCCGCATACATACACGTCTTTTCTCATGCGGTGTCCGTTAGGAGCCCTGTATGTATCCGACGACATTTTCTTCAGCGCATGCTTGCCGCAATATCTGCATTTTTTGCCGCGTCTGTTGAGATATCCCGGAAGTATGAACATTGCTACGATGGCCACAGTCAGGAAGATGTAGTTCAGCGTATTGCTGCCGCTGTCTGTCTTTTTCCCCGGTTTCATCGTGTGCGCCAGCTTCGAGTACACGGCTTTCGCACCCGCGGTCATGCCCGCGTCCCAGTCGCCGTTTCTGAAAGCCGGAACCATCAGCCTTGTCTGTATGCGTTTGCATTCAATGTCGGGCAGCACGCCTTCGATGCCGTAGCCTGTCGTGAAGCGCACTTTGCGCTGATCTTTCACAAACACGATGAGCAGTCCGTTGTCGCGTTCTTTTTTTCCGATACCCCAATGCCTGAACAGTTTGTGGGAGAATTCGAAAATGTCATCTTCACCTATCGATGCAAGCATCACGGCTGCGGCTTCTATGCCCGTTTCTTTCTCGAGACGGCCGAATATGGCGTCGATAGTGTCGCGTGCAGCGGCCGACAGTATGCCGTCAGGGTCGCTCACGTATCTGTTTTTGTCGCTTACATGCACGTTGGGCACGTCAGTCACCTTGTAGGTCCGCACGTTTTGCTGTGCTGCGGCCACCGGCAGCAGCACAGCAATGAAGGCTATGTATGCTAACAGCTGTCTCATCTTTAAGACTTAGAAATTCACTTCGGGCGCTTTCTCGCTACCGCCTTCGGCCTCGAAATAGTCTCTCTTGTCAAATCCGAATAATCCCGCTATTATGTTTTTGGGAAAACGGCGTATCGCCATGTTGTATTCCTTGGTCGAGTCGTTGAAGTCCTTGCGTGCCACGTTGATGCGGTTTTCCGTGCCCTCGAGCTGTGATTGAAGGGCTATGAAATTCTCGTTGGCTTTCAGCTCGGGATAGTTTTCGGCCACCATGAGCAGACGTCCGATGGCTGCCGACACATTGCCCTGTGCCTTCTGATATTCCTTCAGCTTCCCGGCTGTGAGATCGTCGGCCGTGAGTTTCATCTGTGTGGCCTCGCTGCGTGCCTTCACCACGTTTTCGAGAGTGGTGCTCTCGTGCTTGGCATATCCTTTCACCGTGTTCACGAGATTGGGAATGAGGTCTGCCCGTCGCTGATATTGAGTCTCCACGTTGGCCCATTTGTTGGTCACGTTCTCATCCATCTGCACCAGTCCGTTGTATCCGGAGATGCTCCACACTGCGAGAATCAGTATCACTGCTCCCGCGATAATCCATCCTGAATGTTTCTTTACGTTCATAATCATTATTTGTATTTTATCATGTGAAAATAGCCTCCGCCGGTGATTCGCCGGATGGAGACGACCATAAAAATACTCAGATTCTGCCGATTGACATCTATCGCGCGTTATATTTTAAGTTTTTTTAGAGAGAAAAAATATCGTTTGGGCAAATTCATCGGTGATGCCATGCCGGTCCATACAAAAAAAACAACGACAGGTCTTTGCCACTGTCGTTGTCCTCAATGTACTCCCACCGGGAATCGAACCCGGATCAAAGGTTTAGGAAACCTTCGTTCTATCCATTTAACTATGGGAGCCCTTTCTCCGCTTTTGTCCTCGGCCGTCGCATCAAGACTGCATTATTCATAGAACTTCCCGCTACGAATCCCAACTGAATGCACCTCAGCGAAATGCTCACTCTTTCTCTGAAAGTAGGGTTTACTACATTCTGCACCGGCATCGTTGTGCTTCCGCTGATGCACAGCCATAAGGTATTCTCGCATCGGAATCCTATGAATAATGCCGGCATGCTATTGTCGGGCGCGGCATATTTTCGGCAAAGATACAACTTTTTATATGAAAATCGGATATGGCCCGTCAATTATTTTTATTTCATGATGGTTGCGCCCGCCGGCATTGTGTTTTGAGGCGATGCCCCGTTTGTCGATGTTGAACCCAAATCATTAGACCGACAATGGGCATGAATGTCAGTTATCGTATTGTCTGTTCACGTGTTTTGGGCTTCTATTTGTCGTCTTGCTTCCCGTCTTGTCTCGCCATAGCCCGCTATGCCTTCGACAATACGGTCGCAATACAACAAATATAATCTCCAAAACTGCCATGAACTCTAATGACGATTTGGGTTGAAATTGAAAATATGCAAAAAATGTGGTGGTCGAAATAACATTTTTTTTATTTTTTCCGTTTAAACCTCTGATGCCCTTGAGCGTCAAAAAGACTGTATGAAACGAATAATGTTCTTTTTTATGCTGTGGATGAGCGCATGCGTTGTGTCCGCACAAGGTTTCGTGAAGGGAAAAGTATTGGATAAACAGACTTCCGAACCTATTGGATTTGTTAATGTGAAAGTCACTCTTCAGGATGGTGACGCTTTTGTAGGAGGTGGAATGACAGATGCCGACGGTAATTTCAATGTCGGTTCACTGAAAAACGGCAACTATGTGCTCACGCTTTCTTATATAGGATACAAGGAGGTGAAACGCCAGTTTGAGGTGACAACCTCCAAGCCCGGTGTGCATTATGCCCGTATCTATCTGTCGGAGGATGCCCACATGCTCAATGAGGTCACCGTGACAGGCCAGAAGTCTGCCATGAAACTTGAGGTGGACCGCAAGTCGTTCGACGTGACCCAACTCATATCCAACAGCGGACAGGCCGCCAGCGATGTGCTCGACAACATACCGTCGGTCGAGGTGGACAACGACGGCAACGTCTCGCTTCGTGGCAACACCAGTGTGGAGGTGTGGATCAACGGCAAGGCGAGCGGACTGACCTCCGACAACCGTGCCCAGATATTGCAGCAGTTGCCCGCCGAGAGCATCGAACGCATTGAGGTGATAGACAACCCCTCGGCCAAGTTCTCGGCCGAAGGCTCCGCCGGTATCATCAATATCGTGCTCAAGAAGGACCGCCGTGCCGGATACTACGGTTCGTTGCAGGCCGGCGGCAACACCCGAGGAGGCGCCAACACCAGTTTCAACATCAATTACAACAGTTCAAAGATAGATGCCTACGCCAACATAGGCTATCGCCATCGTGCCAATAAAGGCCGTTCGCAGAGCGAACAGCTCTTTCTCAACACTAACGAGTACCAGCGTTACAACGGTCGCAGCGTCAATATGGGCAACAACCTCTTCTCTCGCGCCGGGATCACATGGCATGCCACGGACAAGGACGATTTCTCGCTCAACGGTATGATGATGCTCGGCGGCGGCCGCAATTACAGCGACATACCTTATCATTACGGCACTCTCGGCGCACTGAACGATTCGCGCACGATGCTGCGCCGCACTCGCAGCAACGACGATATGCGCATGCTCTACGGCGAGTTCAACTACCGCCACAATTTCTCGGACAAGCATTATCTCGACTTCACGCTCAATGCCAACAAGTGGAAGATGGACAACGACAACGTGTACCAGGACTCCACGGCCTATTACGACGAGGTGCGCGACACGGAGTACAGCTATCAGTATCGCCCCATGTTCATGAACAACAACCGCTGGGAGGCAAAACTCGAATATGAGAACCAGATAACCGACCGTTTCAAACTCGAGGCCGGATATCAAGGCAATTTCTCACATGAGAACACGCCGCAGGAATCTTATGTCGACAATCATAACTGGGACGGCAGCAACAGTGTGGAAGACAAGGCGTTCTACAACCGTTTCATATACAATATGGATATTCATGCCGTGTACACCACGCTGAGCTACAATTTTGGTAAATTCGGTATCATGGGCGGTCTGCGCGGCGAATACTGGAAGGTGAATACCGACAGCCGCACGTGGGAACAGGAACATGACGCCACCAAGCGCGATCCTGCGTTCAAGAAAGACTATTTCGAACTCTTCCCCAGTGTCTTCATGTCCTATCAGCTTACCAAGACCCAGCAGCTTCAGCTCAACTATACACGTCGTCTGCGCCGTCCCTGGGGCGGACAGCTCAACTCCTTCCGCGATACCCGCGACGCCACGATGGTGTCGTTCGGTAATCCCGAACTGACCCCTGAGTTCAGCAACTCGTTCTCGCTCAACTATCTCAAAACATGGACGGAGCACTCGCTCCTCGTCAGCGCCTACTATCGTCCCACGACCGACGTGATACAGCGCATCAACTATCAGAGCTCCACCGACGGGCTGATGTACTCCACGAGCATGAACGTGGCCAAAAGTCTCAGCTCCGGCTTGGAGGTGGTATTGAAGAACAAGTTGTTCCGCATCCTCGACCTCACCACCACCGCCAACGCTTATTACTACAAGCTCAACGGTTTCAGCTACGACATAGACGGACAGACAGTCACCGGTCAGGGCAATCACAATTTCACATGGAATGCGCGTATGATGGCCAGCCTGATACTGCCCTACGATATCTCCGTGCAGCTCTCGGGCCGATATAATGCCCGTCAGGTGATCACTCAGGGCCACCGTAACGCCAATTACAGCATGGATTTGGGTATGCGCAAGAATTTCCTGAACAAGGCGCTTACCGTGGCCGTGAACTGCCGCGACCTGCTCAACTCGCGCAAATTCGAGAATTTCACGTCCAACGAATCATTCACACGTCATCAGATACACCGCCGTGGAGGACGTAATGTCAGCCTCACTCTCACATGGAATTTCGGTAACATGAAGGCTAAGAAAAAGAAGGATGGTCCGGACAACGGTGATATGCAGGATTTCGACAGCCAGTCGTACAGCAGCGGCGGTGGCGAGTGATATCATGTCGATAGTAAACGAAGAAAGGCAATCACGTTTTCATGGCGCGATTGCCTTTTTCCTGTTTATGGTTTAGTCAAAAATGAAAATAAATTCTTATTTTCGTTTGCCATTGCGCTCACCTTTCACTATATTTGCAAAAAAAGAATTGTTTATGAAAATATTACCGAGAACCTGTCAGCAAGTTTTCATGCTTGTGGCGATATTGTTGACAACGAATCATCAGCAAGTCGTTGCTAAGACTTTTACATTTAATGCCGAAACGGATAAAGTCACGGTGGAGCGTGACGAGAAGGATGGCTACATGTCCTTTGATGTTGCTCCCTGGAAGTGCACGTTGAAGCATGAAAACGGTGAAAATGTCATGACTGTGTATTTCGACCGTCAGGGCACTCCCAAGGCGAGTGGCTTCTTTGGCGAAAACGGGGAGTACTCTTTCGCCGTATATGTTCCTGAAAACGAGAGTCACAGTGTGTATCATGTAAGGGCAAAGCGTGATGAAGACGGCAATCTTGTAAAGACTTCAACTAAGACAACATACCAGATTGCAGAATTCAAATTGACCTATAATAATAAAAAACTGCCCGACCATTTGCGCCACAACAGGACGAGCCACGTAGACAGTCACGGCAACTGGATATTTGCCGGGGATACGTGGAAGGACGGACTCATCCGCGAGATAGCGTATTACGATGACGGATACGACGCGCAGGAGGATGCAGCCGTGGACGAGATAGTAAAGAGCGCGCCGTCTCTGTATAACAAGGACTCGGTCCAGTCTTACGTAAAAGGTATTCCGGCAATGATTGTCGGATTACTGATAAAGGTCGGATGGCTCTTGATGGTCATTTATCTGATTCTTCTGCTGTTCAAGCGTGAGTGGGCATATCGTCCGTTCAACCGCTATGCAGGGCGCAGGGTCACGCCTTACGGACTGTTCAGCAAGACGCAGCTGCAAGGCATCGTCCCAGTGGTACTGCTTTTTGGTCCGTGCCTGTTGTTCTCCGGAAGTCTGACGACTAAAGTCGGAAGTAAAGAAATGGTGGTATGGGCGTTGTCGATGCTGTTCGGTCTTGCCCTTTCTGTGGCATACTGTTGGATTTTCGTGAAGCGTAAATCAGACGAGATAGGCCGCAAGACAGCCACGGCCATCATCGCTTTTGCCGTGTGGAGCATATTGGCTCTGGTGGCAGTCATAGCCATAGCAGTAGTTGCGATATGGTTAGCCATTGTTCTTGCGTTCCTTTTTGCAGGAGTCAGCTTTGCTATCGGTGGCTTCATCAGTGGGGCAGGCGGTGTCGGTGCTTCTGCTGCGGGGCTTGCCGGAGGTGGCGGCGCAGCCCCGGACAATGATTATGAACCGATGCTCGACCCGTCCAACGGTGATGACGGCGGAGTGTTGGAAGGCACATCCCGAGTGCCTTTGCGAGACAACGGCGACGGAACCATGACCGACAACAAAGGCCGTCTTTATGCCAAAGACGGTGATCGTGTGAGAAGGTTGTAAACTTTGCCGCATACCATCTTGACCTGCATTATTCATAGGATTCCGTTGCAGGAGGTCATATGAATAATGCAGGCTAAAATCAAAGGAATATAATATATGACATATCAAGACGCACTTGATTTCCTGCATATTGCCGAGAATGCGTATGAAGCCGAGGCATACTCCGAGTCGGCGGAAATCGTAAGAAAGATTGCCTGTTTCGTGATAGACAAACGTAACGGCTTGTCCGGACAACAACGTGCCGAGCTCACCGAAGCCGTGAAGCGGAGCATCGGTCGTTTCACATTCTGTCCTGACGAGGCTCTATGGGAAGATACTTGTGGACTTATCGATTTGTTCGAATAGTGTTGTCGCGAAGAGGCTGCACCGTAAGATTTGAATTACGACACAGCCCCTTTGTAGTATTTTCAACTGATCTTGAATTAAACCCAAATCTAATGACGATTTGGGTTAAAGTCGATTGACTCGGTGTTAGGGCCGCACCCCAATTTTTTATATATTCCCGTGTGTCTTTTTACCACTCCCCATCCAACAGCCAACTCAAGTACGATTCAATTCCCGAAATCTCGCGACACTCATAAAACTTACGTGCCGCCTCCTTGTTTTCCGATTTCGACGAGTATTTCTTCTCCACCGGAGCTATACATGCCACGCTGTGTACTATCTCGCGGCGGTCGGTCTGTCTGTTGCTTTCACGATATCTACTGATACCTTTGTCGAGGGTGTCCAATGCCATGTCGTGTCGTCCCTGCGCGGCATATACTCCGGCAAGCGTGATGCACGGCAATACATTATGCACGGAGATACCTGTCATATATCCCCAACGGTTTACCGCACTGTCAAGACGCTCTTCGTCCAAACCGTTACTGTATCTCTTGTTATAAAGGACGGTACTCTTTGCCAGCCTTTCGGCTTTCATGGACTGGGCGGGCCAACCTTTCTGATAGTTGAACAGTTGAACCGATGTGAAGCATCTCACACTCACATTCTTGCCTTTGATCGTTCCCGGGATCCATCGTCTCATCTTGCTGAGGGCATCCTCTATTGCTTTTTCGAGCATTGGATTAATGTCTTCTTCATATTTCATTATCTTAACTTCGCTCATCGCACCGTCATCACGGATAATGAAAGTGATATTACATATCCTCCTTGCGGCCGTGACGGTGGGCTATGTATCCTTCGGCTTTTCTGTAAGGTCGGATACCGGAGGTAATAGCGCTATTCTTCTTTGTCCCTACTGATGTCTCATCGGTGTGTTTTATCGGCATCTTGTAAATGCGTGTGTATCTCACGGTGA
The DNA here is from genome assembly GCA_905202125.1 of uncultured Prevotella sp. Taxonomy (GTDB): domain Bacteria; phylum Bacteroidota; class Bacteroidia; order Bacteroidales; family Bacteroidaceae; genus Prevotella. The sequence goes on along the minus strand of CAJKQX010000055.1, from coordinate 8,864 downwards.
GCGAGTCGTTGCCCCCTTCGAAGCCTATGTTGCCGGCGTATCTCGTAGGTTTGCCGTCGGTGATGGGGCCAAGTTTAAGGTCGGTTATCAGTGCGTGACCGTTGATACGCACCGTCAGTGAGTCGTCCACCATACGTATGTAGGCCGTGTTCCACGTGCTCATGCTCTTGTACGGTTTCCATTCGTTGCTGCCCGAGAGCCTCACTCCCTTTTCGTTGTCAATGGTCAGGATGGGCATCGAACGCAGTGTCACCACCATCGGCACATCGGTTTTCCAGTCGAACGAGAGCACGAAATTCTCGAAATTCTCCTTTATCGTCCAAAATCCGCGCTTACCCATCTTGGTCTGTTCGGTAGAAAGCGCGAATCCCTCGGCCCTGGTTCCGCTTATCATACGGTTGATTTCCTCCACGGCGAGTGTGGCTTTGGCATCGTCTATCTCCTGTCTCTTGTACGCCTTGCGGGCTATTTCGAGCATTGCCCTGACGTTACGTCCGCCGTTGTATATGCTGTTTTGCGCCACGATATTCTTCACACCCTCGGCCACAGCGTCCAAGAATGCGGGGTTGTCGTAATATTTTCGCATGTAGCCTAAGGCCTGCACTGTGGCCGTGCGACCTATCGCGCGGATGTATTCGTTGGCCAGTCGCTTGTCCGAGGGCCGTGTCTCCATGCCCTCGCAGAGCAACAGATACTTTTCTTCGGGCGTCATCTCCGCCCCGTCGGCCACGCTCAGGTAGCGCGATAGTATCTTGTCGCGGTCCGCGTCATTGTCACTTCTTCTCGCAATATCTATCATTATGGGCAGCACTTTGGGGTTGTCCGAATAGATGAGAGCCTCCTCCGCCTTCGCTGTCTTGATGTCGAGCAGAGCGTCAATGGCCTTGTCTGTGCCTGAGAGAGCCATCAGCGGGTAGTACAGTTCGGGCGTTGATGACGACAGCATGGCCTTCTGCGCCAACCGGTAGATGCTCTCTCCGTCCTCACCCTTCAACGCTCGGGCCAGCGCCTTTTGTAGTCTGGGCGCCGTGGAGGCATCCGAGCGGTTGAGCATGGCGCATAGATCCTCCACATTATCCATCGTGGCTACGCCTCCGAGAGCCTCGTATGCCGCATTGCGCAGACGCTCATCGTCCGACGAGAGTAACTTTTTCACATTATCGTACACGCCCTCCACGCGGCGCTCGGCAGCCACCGACAGGGCCTTCATCACCACCTCCTTGTTCTTAGAGCGGAACACGCCGGTCATGCCGTCGGCTATGTCGCCCTTGAAACTGAGCAGAGCCCGCACTGCTTCGCCCGTATTGTCCTTGCTTATTTGGGATATAATGGTCTGCAGGGCTTTCTCTCCGCCAATGACGGATGCCGATTGCAAGGCCGTGGCATACAGTCGGCCGCTACTCTTCTTTATGGTCTTGATGATGTCGCCCATGCACTCCTGCGCGTTGTTGCGGCCATACCATGCCATCACCTCCGTCTTGGTCTCGTCGTCAAGCTGGCCATATACGGCCGACACCTCAGTCAGTATGCTGCGTCCGCCGTAGCGTATGGCGTTATCGAGCGCCGTCTCGCGGTAACGCTTGTCGCTGTCCTTGAGGGTCTTGATTATTGCCTTTGAGTCGCCTGCATGCGTTGTCTTTATCCATAGGCGCAGTCCGGCGCATCGCGAGTCCGACCATGTAGACGTCATCAGGAACTTTGCCTCACGGCTTGTTGTTTCCGGATCAGTGTCCGACATACGGTCGAGCATCGAGATGTAAGCGTCGGTGGCGTGTGTGGGGTCGGGTTTATAGGCTGTCTGTCGGGCCTTCTCGCTCAGCAGGTCGAGCGACGGTTTGCCGCCGGTGACGGCCATCGCGCCGTATATGGCCGACAGAGTGGGATTGTCGGCAGCCGTGGTCCACGATATGAGCAGGCTCTCACAATCCGTCATTCGGCGCGCCTGGATGATACGTGCGAGCGATGCATGAGGCGCGTCACCGTTGCTTATGGCCTGCGCCAGCATATTGTCGATGCCTTCCATCGAGGACAGTTCGGCAGCCACTGCATCCGTCAGGTCCGGGTCCTCCATCATCTCCGTGTATGTGAAGATGTCGTTCTGCGTGGCGCATCTGTTGAAGAGCGACAGCAGAAACAGCTTGTTGGCCGCATAGTTGTTACGGGCAACGGCCTTGACCAGTGCGCGGCGGAGCATCTCAAGATGCCTTTTGCCATTCTCGTCCGATGTGATGTAGTCGGTCATACCGTTCAGGGCCTTCTCCGCCTTCACGTTCATGCCATTCTCCGTTGCCGACAGTAGCGTCGCCGTGTAGAGCAGTCCCTCCTCGCCGGTGGCCGCAATCTGTTCGATGAGGCTTATGTATCCCTCGTCCTTTTGATTCGGCAGTTGGTTCAAGAGTTCTGTCACTTTGACGTCGATGGTACGTTTGTGTCTGCCCGTCTGTGCCGCTGAAGGCATCTGGCAGAATACTATTGCTGCAAGAAAGATAATCAAGTATTGCTTCATCAGATAAAAATGTCGTTTCACTCCTTTTTCTCTCAGAGTGTTATTATTTGTTTTTTATTAATTCAATGTCCGTTCGGACATTCCGGAAAAGTAGGCGCAAAGTTATAAAAAAAGCGAGAACAAACCATAAACATCCTGTGCTAATTGGAACGAAAAGGCCTTATCGCGCGTTCGGCAAATACCCTCTGCGTCGCTTTTTTATATATGTTTAGTGAGGCTGTTACGTTTTTTTTGATTATTTTTGTGGGCAAATCGCTGTTGTCTGCCGGTCGTCCTTGTGGAAGGTTTTCGGCCGGTGTGAAATAGCGAGGCACCCTCCTGATAATGTCAAAACTTAATGAAAAAATATGAGAAGCTTATTCAAAACACTGTTATCAGGCGTTGTCCTGATGACGTCACAGAACATGTCGGCCATCGATCTGGAGGCCCACATCAGTATCAAACACCCCGGTGACAAGGCCGTGGACTACGCTCTGACGGACAAAGGTGATCGGTTGGAAGCCAACGCCAAACTGCCTCTGTCGATAACCAAGATATCGAAGACAGTAGATGGCAACGATGTGGTCACCGTGACCTTCACCGCCACTGAGCGCACCTATTTCAATTTCGGTGCCGGGGTGAGCACCGGTTTCGCTACGGACGACTGCGAGTTCTATCTTCCCGGATTCTGGTATCATCGCAACTTACGCTCACCTAAGGAGGCACCATCGTTCCATACCTCCAAGAGTTGGAATTTCCGCGAGGACCGTCTGTCTTCTCCCCTCACCGGCGTGTACAACACCAAGACCGGTGAAGGTCTCTCCGTGATGCACCATGTGGATGCCGGAGCCGACGCACTGGCCACCCATACCGAGGGCGAGATCATCCTTTCGGGTAGTACAACGCTCGGTTATGTGGGCTTCGACAATGAGAGCGGCAAGGCCAAGCTGACTTTCGGCTATCCTTACGAAGAAACACCCCGACGCTACATCCGCAAACTCACGTTGGCCCCACAGGTCGTTGCGTTTGTCAAACTGGACAAGGGCGAGAGCAAGAGCGTGACCTGGACCGTGCGCAAGACAACCGCTTCCGACTACGGCGACTACGTGAACAAGACATGGCAGTACTGCTTCGATAGTCTCAATCCGCAACCTCTTCAGAATTCTTTTGCTCCTGATTACGTCAAGTCCGTGCTTTCCAACTATTTCCGCCAGTCGTTTGTCGACAATTTCCCGCTCAAATACAACTCGGGTATGAGCCTCCGCTGCGAAGACTGTATGCCTTTCGCCGATATTCAGGTAGGCTTTTGTGGCCGCGTGTTGCTCAATGCTTTCAACGCGTTGGAGTATGGTGAGAGTACCGGTCAGTCCGATCTCGTGAAGATAGGCAATGATATCTTCGACAGCTTTCTGAAAAACGGATTCACCGCCGAGGGCTATTTCTATGACAATGTGAATACTCGTGGCGGCATGCCGGCCGACAAGGATGTGGTGCACTCCATTCGTCAGCAGTCAGAGGGGGCATACGCCGTGATGCACTACTTGAAATATGAGAAGCACCACGGACGCACCCACAAGGAGTGGGAGGCCAAGATACGCCACTTGCTCGACAAATTTCTGACTCTGCAGAAGACCGACGGCAGTATCGCACGCAAGTACCACGACGACGGATCGGATATCGATGCGACCGGCGGAAGCACTCCTTCGGCCACATCGACTCTCGTCATGGGCTACAAGTATTTTGGCGACAAGAGATATCTTGAGGCCGCAAAGCGCACCGTGGACTATCTCGATGAACACATCATCTCGAAGAGCGACTATTTCTCTTCGACCCTTGACGCCAACTGCGAGGACAAGGAGGCCGCCATCAGTGCCGTCACCGCCACATATTACATGGCGATGGTCACCAAAGGCAAGACGCGCGACCGCTATGTCGATCTCTGTCGCCGGGCGTCCTATTTCGCCCTTTCGTGGTATTATATGTGGGACGTTCCGTTTGCCGAAGGACAGATGCTGGGCGACCTCGGACTCAAGAGCCGCGGCTGGGGCAACGTATCTGTGGAGAACAACCATATCGACGTGTTCGTCTTCGAGCTTCCCCACATCCTCAAAAGGTTGGGTGAGCAGGTGGGCGAACCGCGTTTCGGCAAGATGTACGACGTCATCTACTCATCTCTTAACCAGCTCCTCCCCATCAAGGGACGCATGTGTGGCATAGCCAAAGAGGGCTTTTATCCCGAGGTAGTGCAGCACACCACATGGGACTACGGACGCAACGGCAAGGGCTTCTACAATGATATCTTCGCCCCGGCATGGGCCATCGCCTCGCTGTGGGAACTCTATTCGCCCACACGTACATACGATTTCCTGACACGCAAATAAATACTCATGGCAATGAAAACAAGATATATGATTACCCTGTTGGCGTCGGCCCTGATGACCACAGCCGTGGCTCAGACGGCGTCCGAAGGCCGATACACGAACCCGGTGATTGGGACGAGCTGTCCCGATCCTACCGTCATAAAGGGTGACGACGGTTTTTTTTATCTTTATGCGACTGAAAACATCAATAATGTTCCGATATATCGCTCGCACGACCTCACCGACTGGGAGTTCGTGTGCACGGCCTTCAGCAACGAGACACGGCCGCAGTGGAATCCGAAAGGACGTATCTGGGCGCCCGATATCAACCGTATCGGTGACAAATACGTGCTCTATTACTCCAAATCAGAGTGGGGTGGAGAGTGGACATGCGGCATAGGTGTGGCCACGGCCGACCGTCCCGAGGGCCCGTTTGAGGACCACGGCTCGCTCTTCATAAGCAATGAGATAGGTGTGCAAAACAGCATCGACCCGTTCTATATCGAGGACGCGGGACGCAACTATCTGTTCTGGGGTTCGTTCCGCGGCATATACGGCATCGAACTGTCGGCCGACGGACTCTCTGTCAAGGCCGGTGCCGGGAAACAGCATGTATCCGGCACGTTCATGGAAGGAACATATATCCACAAGCGCGGCAAGTATTATTATCTCTTCGGGTCGGCGGGCACATGCTGCGACGGCGAACGAAGCACGTATCACGTGACCTGCGGCCGTTCCGAGAATCTGTTCGGTCCGTATGTGGACAAGAAGGGTCAGCCGCTCCTCGAAAATCATTACGAGACTCTGCTCAAGCGCAGCAAGCAAGTCATCGGTCCCGGACACAATTCGGAGATAGTGACCGACGATGAGGGCAAGGACTGGATGTTGTATCACGGTTTTAATAGTAGCGACCCGCATGCAGGACGCCTCGTCTATCTCAGTAGGATACATTGGCGTGACGGATGGCCCCTCATTGAGGGCGGACAGCCCGAGAACGAGGGCGAAAAACCGAAATTCGGACAGATACATCTGGCCGATCCCACCATCTATGAGGAGAACGGCACATATTATCTTTACGGCACAACGCCCGTGGCCGATACGGGTTTCTGGGTGTACACATCCACCGACCTCAAGTCGTGGAGCGGTCCGGCAGGTGCTCTCGACGGCTTTGCCCTGCGCGGCAATACCTACGGCGACAAAGGATTCTGGGCTCCGCAGGTGTTCAAGCGCGACGGCAAGTACTACATGGCCTACACCGCCAACGAGCAGCTCGCCATCGCACGGGCCGACAATCCGCTCGGTCCGTTCACTCAGAACAAGGTGGAGATGCTGCCCGCCGAGGGCAAACAGATAGATCCCTTCGTCTTCTTCGACGATGACGGCAAGGTGTATCTGTATCATGTGCGGCTCATCAACGGCAACCGTATTTACGTGGCCGAGATGAACGACGATCTCAGCTCGGTCAAGGAAGAGACCGCCCGTGAGTGCATCTCTGCCGATAAGGCCGGATGGGAGAATACAGCCAACAGCGAGTGGGGTGTGAGCGAGGGCCCGACTGTGATCAAGGACGGCAAGACATATTACATGTTCTACTCGTGCAACGATTTCCGCAACATCGACTACGCATTGGGCTACGCCACCGCCAAGTCGCCTCTCGGTCCGTGGAAGAAACATGATGAGCCCATTGTGTCACGCCATCTGACGGGCGAAAACGGTACCGGACACGGCGACATCTTCCGTGATGCCGACGGCCGACTGATGTATGTGTTGCATACACACAAGAGCAACAGCGAGGTGTCTCCGCGCCGCACGGCCATCGTGGAGCTGAAGAAAAACGGCAAGAAATACGAGATGGTGCCCTCTTCGTTGCGCTTCATCAAGCGATGAACAGCATTATCGATAAACGACGGTGGTAGTCTGCGGCTCCCACTTTTAAAATATAATATAAGATGGAGAATAATTTCAGACCGGACAATGTGTCCGAAAACAAAGACATCACAGTGCTCTTCGACCTCGATGGCGTATTGCTCGACACCGAGGGGCTGTACACCGAATTCTGGAACAAGATAGGTCACGACTATCTCAATATGCCCGACATCGGTCCGAAAATCAAGGGACAGTCGCTCACGCAAATCATCAACGACTACTTTGTGGGCCGTCCCGATGTGCAGTCGATGATCAACGACAAGCTGTATGAGTTTGAGTATCTGATGGACTACAACTATGTGCCCGGTGCCGAGGAGTTTCTCAAGCAACTCAAAGAGCATAATATACCCACGGCCGTGGTGACCAGTTCCAACCGTGTCAAGATGAATCACGTGTATCGCAAGCGTCCCGAGTTCAAGGACTATTTCACTGAGATATTCACGAGCGAGACCTTCACCCGCTCCAAACCCGCTCCCGACTGCTACCTCATGGCTATGGATGCGCTTGGAGCAACGCCCGGGTCCACGGTGATATTCGAGGACTCGTTCTCCGGTCTTCAGGCTGCAGACGCGGCGGGCGGCATCGTGGTGGGGCTGGCCACCACCAACCCGCGCGAGGCGATAGAGGATAAGGCCGCCCTGGTGATAGACGATTTCACGGCTATGGATGTTAACCGCCTTATGGCTGTGGTGCAAGGTGAGAAGGAAGATTGAATCCAAAACATGACAAAACGGCGGGTATCTCAATACTGTGTTTTGATATACCCGCCGTTTTTTTTATTCCCCATCCAAGCCCAATAATCTCAAATCATGAATAAATATACACTTTTGGAAAGTAAAAAAGTTTGACAAATGAAATTTGCAAAATAGAATCGTAAGGTGAAGATTATTCCGTAATTTTGTACGATTGATGTCCGATTCGGGCGAAAATATCAAAGGCAGTGACCGGTTGTGGTGTGCACTGCCTTTGACGTGATGAGTGATTTGTGATATATGTTGTTTATTTCTTCTTTGTCTTGGGAGCCTTCACGGCTTTCACGCCTTCGAATGTGATTTTCACGGGTTTGATGTATCCGTCTTTGTCGAAGTACATGCGGTCGATGCAGACCACGCGGCTGTCGCGACCTTTCTCGTTGAGCGGCCGGCGGTGGTAAACGATGTACCATTCATCCTTGCCGGGCACCTGAATCACGGAGTGATGGCCTGCGCCGGTAGCCACTTCGGGGTCTTGCTGGAGTATCTTGCCCACACGCTTGAACGGACCGAACGGCGAGTCGGCGATGGCATACGCCACGCAATAGTCGGGACCGCCCCATCCGCCTTCCGACCACATGAAGTAGTATTTGCCGTTGCGCTTGAGCATGAACGGACCCTCCACGTAGTTCTCGGGTGTCACCTCTTTGTATGTGGTGCCGTCGTCGAAAGGTATCACGCTGAGCAAATCCTGCGACAGACGCACCATGTTGCAATGGCCCCAACCGCCGTAGTACATGTAGTATTGGCCGTCATCATCCTTGAATACGAACTGGTCTATGGGCTGTGCGCCGTTCACTATCTTGTCGATAAGCGGTTTGCCCAGGGCGTCCTTGAACGGTCCGGCCGGATTGTCGGCCACGGCCACACCGATGCCGCCCACCTCATTGTTGTTCTGGATGTCGTTGGCACCGAAGAACAGGTAGTATTTGCCGTTGGCTTGCACGATGGCTGGAGCCCACATGGCGCGCCACGCCCATTTCACGTTGGTTTTTTCGATTACGCGCGGATGCTTGGTCCAGTTCACCATATCCTTCGACGAGAAGGCGTCCATGTAGAGTTGTTTCTCATACTCGGCCGAATAGGTGGGGTAGATCCAGTATTCTCCGTCGAGCACCACGCCCTCAGGATCGGCATACCATCCCCGGGCGATGGGGTTGCCACTTGTCTTTTTCTTCTTGTTCTGCGCCTGTCCGGTTGCGGCCACGGCAAGAATCATCATCGATGTCAATAAAAGTTTTCTCATGTTTCGGGTTGTTTTTATTATGTGATATAAACTTCGCAGGACAAAGATAGTGAAAGGTGAGCGCAATGACAAACGAAAAAAAGATTTTTTTCAGT
>CAJKQX010000054.1 GCA_905202125.1 uncultured Prevotella sp. | reverse complement strand
ACAATACGATAACCATCATTCATGCCCATTGTCGGTCTAATGACCGATTTGGGTTAAAAAGGGCTGCACCGAAATATCCGTTCGGTACAGCCCTGAAGAAATTATGGAATATTTTCTGTTCTTGCTAAATCAGAAGAAGAGATAACGATTGTCGACTACACCGGCCTTGAGATAAAGTTCGTTCATGAAACTGCCGGCAGACTGCATAGCCTTCTGGGTGAGTTTCTGGAACTCTGCTTTCTCTTCATATTTGCCGGGGCGGTTGTTGCGGCCTGTCACCTGGAAGAGGTAAACGGCAGCGTTGCCCACAACAGGCTTGGAAGAGAATTTGCCTTTGGCTGTGGCTGCTACGGCTCCACTGAGCACATGCTCACTTGCGCCGGCTGCCGATACGAATACCGGTGAACTGAAGGTGATCTGATTGATTGTTGTCACTTTGGCACCTTTAGCCTTAGCTTCGGCAATACTCTTTATACCGGCGGCCTTCTCACACAGCATCTCAGCCTTCTTGTCTTTGAGCAATTCACCCTTGACATACTCCTTGACCTGTTCATCGTCGAGCGAGCGATATCCCTCTTTGTTTGTCTTGTCCAGTACGACAACCATCAGATGGTCGTTGTCACCACACTCATACAACGGAGACACATCGCCATCCTCTGCCTCAAAAATCCATTTGAGAGCATCACGTGTACCACGTACATTGCCTACGTAGTGGTCGGCTGTGGTGACATCCTTGCGGTCGAGAACGTCATAGCCCGACTTTTTGGCATTCTTCAACAAATTCGCAGAGGAACTGTTGCTGCTGATGAAGGAACTGAACTTGTTGTAAGCGGCAGAATATGTATCGCGTGAGAAATCGATGTTACGTTTGATCACGGCTGCAACATACTTGTTGACCATAGCCTTGCGATCCACCACCTGAACGATGAGATTGGCCTGAGCGAAAGCAAATTTCTTGATTTCGTTTACCGACATCGTGTTCAGGCTTGTGATATAAGCCTTAGTGTCTTTGTCGAGTGAAGGAGCATTCTGATACTGACTTGTGGTCATCCATGTCTTTTGGCCGGTCTGTCCGTATTTCTTGGCTATCACCTCGAAATCGGCACCAGCGCTGAGGGCTGTGTAGATGGAGTCTGCGCGTTTCTGAATCTCAGCCTCGTTGGCACCGATCACCTGTATCTCACGCAACTGGATAGAGTCCGGGAGTTGCTGTTTTGACACAAGTTTGATGATGTTGAGGGTATTGTCAATCTTGTTTTCAACAACCTGAGAGGTCGAACCGACAGCCATAGAGTCTATCTTGCTTGAGATATCATAAGGGAAAGCGTTCTTGGTCACAGGCACTCCGAGATAAGATATCAGCGATGTGCTCTTGCGCACTACCTCCGAAGGATCGGATGCTGCTGCCAGATCTTTGGCGTAAACATCAAACTGTTTACGCAGTTCTGCACGGTCTTTGTTTGAAGCAGATACCTTCACATCGATATATTTGATGTCGCGGCTTTCGATGTTCTGTCTGAAACGCGGTTTGAGTTCTTCGTATTTGGCCTTGAGTTCGGCGTCGGTGTACTTGACTTTGGTATCCTCTATTGAAGAGTATGGAAATATGGCAAGCTCGATCTGGCTTTCCTCATTGGCGTCCTTATAGGCCATCTTGGCCTCTACCTTGTTGGAGAGGAAGCACTGAACGAAGAGGTTCTGATATTTCTGAGCGAGCAATTGCTGACGGATGTTCTTCTCGATAAAGGTCCAATATTTGTATACCTGCTCATACTGTGCGGCCATCTGCGGGTTTGTGCTTTTCTGAGTCTTGTACTCGGCAAGGAATTTTTTGAGTGCATTTGCATCGAAACGTCCTGTCTGCTGATTGACGAAAGGAGTCTGCATGAGCATCGGGTTGGTACCCTCGTTCAGTATGTTCTGCAGTTCCTGGTCTGTCACAGTGAGACCGAGCTTCTGTGTCTCGTTTTCCAAAATCTTGTTTTGAACAAACGTATTCCAGACCATATCCTTGACACGGTTCTGCTGTTCTTCGGTCAGATTGTCATTGCCTTGTTGCATTTTGATCACTTCGGTGTACTCATCAACAAGTTTCTGAAAATCCTGTACGCTGATTTTCTCTCCCAATACTTCGCCTACCTGCTGTCGTTCGTTGTTGCGTGACGATTCACAAGAACGGAACAGTTCTTCGGCAATGAATGCAAAAAGGGCAAAACCGATTATGGATACCAGTATGACACCTTTGCTTCTAATTTTTCCTAATGCTGCCATTACTTTTTTATGTTTTATTATTTTGTTTTTATTTTCTATTCTTAGAAACACAGATAAGAATGGTATTACAATCAGGGTAAGCACCCGTCATCGAGATACCATCCGTCTGCGAAATGCGCACAAAAATACTAAATTATCGTCAAATAATGGAATTTTTCCTGTAAAAATTGATTTTAGCGATTAACTTTTAGCTTGACCAACTCGATTTTGGTCATTGTATTCTTGATGATGCGGAATTCAAAGTGATCGATGGTGACCACCTCGTTGAGTTTTGGAAAACTCTGAAAGGCGCTCAGAATGAATCCGCCTACGGTCATGTAATCGTCGCTTTCGGGCAGTCCGAGGCCAAACATCTCGTTGACCTTGTCTATCTCCAGACGTGCGGAAAGCAGATATTCACCGCTATCAAGTTGTCGGGCCACATACTTGGAGTTGTCGTGTTCGTCCTCTATATCGCCGAAAATCTCCTCCACGATATCCTCGAGCGACACGATGCCGCTGGTGCCTCCGAACTCATCGATGACCACGCCGAGACTCTTTTTCTGCTGGAGGAATATCTTCATGAGTTTGCGGGCCGCCATTGTCTCGGGTACGAACGGCAGGGTGTAAACGCAGTCTTGCCAACGGTCAGGATTGTGAAACATCTCGGAACTGTGAATGTAGCCCACGATATGATCGATGTCTTCATTGTAAACGATGATCTTGGAATTGCCGCTCTCGATAAATTTCTGCAACAGTTCGTCACGTCCCGCCTCATTGATATCGACGGCGTTGATCTCTGTACGTGGCACCATGCAATCGCGTACTTTCACGTCAGAGAATTCCAAAGCGTTCTGGAATATCTTCACCTCGTCCTCTATATCATCTTCGTTCTTGGCTCCTTCGATGCTGGTATGCACGAGATAGTCGAGATCAACCTTTGAAAAGCCCTCATCGTCATTTTCCTTCTCCATCTTGATACCGACCAGACGAAGTAGTTTCTTGGACGCAAATGTGGAAAAGCGGCTTATGGGCCAAAGGATTATATAAAACAGATATGCCGGCACCGAGAACATACCGAGTAGTCGGTTGGCATTGTTCTTGAATAGCGTTTTGGGCAGAAACTCTCCTGTGAAAAGTATTATCAGCGTGGACAATATCGTGTCGGCGGGCACTGTGAATCCCACATCCATACCACTGAACAGGGTATTGTCGAAGAAACTGGCAATAAGAATACCATATAGTACAAGCACAATGTTGTTGCCAACGAGCATTGTGCTGACAAATCCGTTGGGGTGGTGATAGAATACGGAGAGAATTTTTTGAACAAGTCCGTTCTTGTCCTTATCCATCTCTGCCAACATTCTGTTGCTTGAGACGAATGCTATCTCCATACCGGAGAAAAATGCGGACATCACCATCGTTATGGCGATGCCAAGTAAAAGAGGTAGATCTATTTCCACAATGAAATCATCGATTGTTTTTCTGTTTTTATTTTGAATAATTAACCGGAGGTCGTCATCCTGCGCTGCGGCATGGTTTGCTGGCGTCGATTGACATTGACGGTGTCGGGCTGGACACTCGTCGTGTCGCCCTTCTCATTCATCACGTCACCCTTCTCAATCGAACCGGATGTGGTGTAGACATGGAATTTTGTCATACGTTCATCACTTCTGAATCGGTTGCCTTCGATTTCCCGCTCAGGAGTAATCAAAACCGAATGCACATTGGAATAAAACTCATGTTTGCCTTCATCCCAGAACAACTGTTCGCTACGATATTTCAGGCCTTCATTGTTCAATATCCTGACACGTCCCTTAAGTTCCCATATTTTGTCCTTGTCATAATAATAAGCGGTGTCGGCCTGAATATATGCCTGAACATGGAATTTCTCATCAAACTGTTCGAAAAAAAGGCCTTTCTCGAATATCCATCTCGAGGGATTGCGATTGACGTTCACCTCCCATCGTTCGGTCACGATGCGATACTTTATCACTCCGGAATCCGAAATGAGAGTATTCACTCCGTAACTTGTCATCATCGATACGGAATCACGATCGTGGATAGCCGCAGCGGTATGTTCTTTCTGTTCGCCGCACGAAACAAGGAACATTAAAGAAAAAGTCGAAAGTATGTAAAAGACGACAGTTTTCAAACCCTTCTCTTTGATATCAGCCGTATTGCCCTTAATCCATCTTCCATTTGGCGAACCAACGTTCGTTGAATGTCAGACCGATATTGATACGGAAAGAATTTTCGGTGATAAACTTTTTGGAATCCTGACGCACCCATTGAGCCGATATGTTCAATACGGAGCGATTGTTGATTCTGTTTGTGACAGGGATGCCGAAACCTGCGCTGACACTGTATTCCTTCGGACCTTCCTCGCCATTTATTTTTATATAAGGTGTGGCATAGGACACGCCAAAGCGATAGTGCATGCGGTTGAAGAATTTACGGCTTGTCTCGCCGGGACAGTAATCGCCTCCGAGTGTGACCTTATGACGATCGTTAAACAATCCCGAAACGGAAGTGTATTGGGGCACATTGTTCACGACATCATAAACAGGATATTTCAACGATGCCCATTTCTGCAACGTATAGTCGATACCGACCTTGAGCTTGTCATCACGGTTCCACATCAGGCCGACACCAAACATTGTCGGTATCTCAAGACCATTTTTCACGACGTAGGTAGTGGTATCGGCCACCACTGTCTGGGAGTTGGTGGATATCACACGGCACCGTGGGTCTGTCCCGAGTTTGTGTCCGGGGCTATATGTCAGACCGATTGTCACCTTGTCTTTCTTTGAAATGTCGGCCGTATACTGAACGCCGAAATCAAGCTTATAACTGTTTACCGAAGCGGAATAAAATTTGGACAGCGTGTTGATATAAGCATCCGAGTAGCTGTTGACGACCTCGCGAGTGTATTCACCCCACAAATATGCGATGTTGGCACCGATGGAAAAGCCCTTGAACGGTTCCCAACCAAGACCGATGTAAACACTATGCAAACCGCCATCACCGGAATATGAGTTGGTGTACGAGGTCTCGTCCGTGATATTGCTGCCGCCAATCTTCTGCGTATTGGAGTAATTGTAACCGATGTTGGAATATGGCAACAGTCCGAAACTCAGGCCGAGATGCCGCGCCAGACGAAAACCGGCAATGATGTACTCGACACTGGAGTTGTTGGCATTGACTTTCTTTCCACTTTCATTATAATTGGTAATCTGACCCGAAACACCCGCATCGAAGATGAAACTAAGCGAGTCTATCGCCGAATAAGATGCAGGGTTGAGGATATTCAGACTGTTGTGTTCGCGGAAACCGAGTCCCAAACCATTCATGCCGCGATTGATGCCACCGGCCGGTTCACTCAAGACACCCAGACCATATTGGCTATATGGAGAGTTAGTACCGCTTTGAGCAAAAGATGTCATGGAAACAAGCCCCATGACGGAAGCGATAAATATCTTTTTCATTTTTAAAATCATTTAATGTAATATATACAAATTCGGTCCCGGAGACCATTGACATACATTCAAAAGAACGAATTGGTTGCAAAATTATCGAAATTTTTTGAAATAAAGACACGAAAGTGGGAAATATAAGTTATTTTTGCATCGTGAAACATTTAAGACATGTTTTAAGGTTAACCGCAACGATTATTTTTCTGTTGTTAACAAATAATCTGCGCTCACAGGACGCCGGACCCATCTTCACGAATATGGATTCGGTGGAAATCAGTCTGCTCACATGCCAACCGCGCGAGCAGATTTACAGTCTGTATGGTCATACGGCCATCCGCGTGAAAGATATTGCCGACGACATCGACATTGCCGTCAACTACGGCATCTTCTCTTTTGACAAGCCGTATTTCGTGCTGCGTTTCGTCTTCGGCCTTACAGACTATGAGATGGGCGTGACCGATTTCGAACAATTCAGGCGCAATTACGAAGCCGACAATGTAGGTGTCAGACAGCAGACACTGAATCTCACCGCAGAAGAAAAAAGCGAGATACTGAAGGCATTGGCGGTGAATTACGAACCGCAGAACCGCATTTACAGATACAATTATTTTTACGACAACTGCACTACAAGGGCAAGAGACATCCTCGTTTCGCACATCAAAGGCATCATAAGATATCCGGCACGAAACAGCAACAAGGTGTCTTACCGCGAGTTGATACACTCATACAACGAACACCATCGTTGGGCACGATTCGGCAACGACCTGCTGTTGGGCATCAAGGCCGACCAACCGATAAACAGACAAGAACAGCAGTTCCTGCCCGACAACTTGCGTAGTGATTTCGACAACGCCGTGATTGTAAACGTAGACCATACCAAGCGTCCCCTCGTGAAGCAATCGTCGTGGGTCTTCTCGCCGTACAAGATACAATACGCAGACTTTTTTGAGATCACACCCCGCATGTGCGCCATTGCGTTTGCAATCATATTAATTATGGCGACCATCATCGAGCGACACCTGAAAAAAACATTCTGGGGCATAGATGCATTCATCCTGACCGTCACAGGACTTTGTGGCATCATCCTGTTCGCAATGATTTTCTCTGAGCATCCGGCCGTGAGCATGAATTTCCAGATTCTGTTGCTCAATCCGCTTTCGCTCGTCTTTCTATTCAAGACAATCAAGGACCTCCGCAAAAACAAGATACCCGCATGGATCATGGCATGGGTTTTTCTCTTGATTTTGTTCCTCATGGCAGGATTTTTTCAAAAATATGCCGAGGGAATGTATCTTGTGGCATTATCTTTGCTGATAAGATACTTATTTAAGTTGGACCAAATAATATCCATAAAAAGGAAATGAACAGATATTTATCAGCAATAATAATACTTGCAGCGCTTACAAACAACACGGAATTATGTGCACAGTCATTGATGCCGGCTCCGCGATTGGTGGTAAATATCATCATCGACCAGTTGCGCACCGACTACATCGAGCAATTCTCGCCATTGTACACGCCTGACGGATTCAAGAAATTGCTTCAGGAGGGATGTGTCTACGAGGCCGCACAATATCCTTTTTCGCCCGTCGACAGGGCTTCGGCCGTAGCATCGATATCAACCGGTACAACTCCTCAATACAACAATATTGTGGCCGGACAATGGCTGGACAGAGCCACCCTTCGCCCCGTATTTTGCACAGATGACGAGAAATACGGAGCCTCGCCGGCCAAGTTGGCCACATCTACCATAAGCGACGAGCTGAAGGTGGCCACCCGTGGCACATCCATAATATACAGCATCGCGCAAGACAAAGATGCCGCCATACTCTCTGGCGGACATGCAGCCGATGGTGCATTCTGGATAAACAAGAAGGACGGAAGATGGACCACATCGTCCTATTATTCCGAGACGGCCCGCAATCTCGTAAAAGCATACAACAACGCCACGACATACAGCGACGGCAATGATGCCGCCTCAGCTTTGGCCATCACGTGTGTGGACAACACGGCTATGGGACGCGACGAGACCACAGACATGCTCTACATCACCCTATCGGGCAAGAGCAAGAACAAAGAAAAGACCCAAAGCGAGACCAACCGCCAGACAGACATCGAGCTTGTCTATCTCAAACTCGACAATATATTGGCGGACATCATAAAGAAACTGGACGAAAAGATTGGCAACGACAAGATACTTTATATCCTCACAGGTACCGGATACACCGACAACGAACCCGTGGATTACAGTCGTTACCGCATCCCCACAGGCACATTCTACATCAACCGCACGGCCAATCTGCTCAATATGTACCTCGGAGCGATCTACGGTCAGGCGCAATATGTGGAAACATGCTTTCACAATCAAATCTATATTGACCGCAAACTGCTCGAGCAACGGCATATCAGTTTCAACGATGTGGTGTTGCGGTCGAAGGAGCTTCTCACCCAGGCCGCAGGTGTGCGCGATGTCACGGTGAGCCCTTACAGCACAGCTGTCAGCGGCGATTTGGTGATTGAGGTGTCACCCGGATGGCAGTTGGTCAACGAAGACAATCAGGAAGAATATACCTCACGCACAGCCTTTGTGCCATTCCCTATTATTATATATGGTGTAGGCACAAAGCCGGAACGCGTCATTACGCCGGTCACGGTAGATCGCATAGCGCCTACCATAGCCAAAGCCATACGCATACGGGCACCGAATGCGTGTTCTTCGGCACCGTTGCAATAATATCCCTGCAATTCCCAAAGGTTATCAATCAGACTTATTCGTCCGATTGACCCGACAATACAGGATGATTCTCACACAGCAGGTGCGACTCTGATGCAGACACACCTGTCTTGTGTTTATTTCCATTCATTCGTAAAAACAAAAACAATAATAAAAATGAACTTTAATAAAATTCTACAATCGCTGTTCGGTAACAAATCGACACGGGACATGAAGCTCATCCAGCCGCTTGTCGAAAGCGTGAAGGCCGTTTACCCGGACATCAAAAAACTAAGCAACGACGAGTTGCGCGCACGTACAAAGGAGATACAGACTTATGTGCAAGACTCTGCCAAAGAGCAGAAAGAGAAAATCGCCGCTCTCAAAGCCAAGATAGAAGAGACACCTATCGACGAGCGCGAATCAATCTTCAACAACATAGACAAACTCGAGAAAGAGGTGCTCGAAATCTACGAGAAGGCCCTCAACGAGGTCATGCCGGTGGCGTTCAGCATCGTCAAGGACACCGCGCGACGCTTTGCCGAGAACGAGGAGATCATCGTCACGGCCACCGATTTCGACCGTGAACTGGCTGCCGACCCGCGCAAAGACTTTATCACCATCGATGGCGACAAGGCCATATATCACAACCACTGGACTGCCGGTGGCAACGATCTGAAATGGGAAATGGTGCACTACGACGTGCAGCTCTTCGGCGGTATCGCCCTGCATCAGGGTAAGATAGCCGAGATGGCAACAGGTGAAGGAAAGACCCTTGTGGCCACACTGCCCGTATTTCTCAATGCCCTCACAGGCAACGGTGTGCACGTGGTGACCGTCAACGACTATCTGGCCAAGCGTGACTCCGAGTGGATGGGCCCGCTGTATATGTTCAACGGATTGTCCGTGGACTGCATTGACAAGCACCGCCCCAACTCTCCCGAACGCCGCAAGGCATACGAGGCCGACATCACATTCGGTACCAACAACGAGTTCGGTTTCGACTATCTGCGCGACAACATGGCCATATCGCCTGCCGATCTGGTACAGCGCAAGCACAACTATGCCATCGTCGATGAGGTCGACTCGGTACTTATCGACGACGCCCGTACACCGCTCATCATCTCAGGTCCGGTGCCCAAAGGCGAAGACCAGATGTTTGAGGAATACCAGCCGCTCGTGGAACGTCTCGTGGACGTACAGCGCAAGCTGGCCACGCAATATCTGGCAGAGGCCAAACAGAAAATCACCGAGGGACAGGAGAAGAACGACCAAAACCTGCTTGACGAAGGTTTCACCGCTCTTTATCGCTCACACAAGGCTCTGCCCAAGAACAAACCACTCATCAAGTATCTCTCAGAAGAGGGCATCAAGGCAGGCATGCTCAAGAAAGAGGAGTACTACATGGAGAACAACAACCGCCGCATGCCCGAGGCCGTAGAGCCGCTCTACTTTGTTGTTGACGAAAAACTCAACAGCTGCGACCTCACCGACAAGGGTACCGACTGGCTCGCCTCGCAGGTGAACGACCGCAACCTTTTCGTTCTGCCCGACATCACATCACAGCTCTCGGCACTCGAGAACGAAAAAGATCTCGACGAGCAGCAGCGTCTGGACAAGAAAGACGCCATGCTCAATCACTATGCCCTCCAGAGCGAACGAGTGCACACACTGCAACAGCTCCTCAAGGCCTACTGCATGTTCAACAAGGATGACGAATACGTGGTCATCGATGGCGAGGTGAAAATCGTCGACGAACAGACCGGCCGTATCATGGAGGGACGCCGTTGGAGCGACGGACTGCACCAGGCAGTAGAGGCCAAAGAGCATGTGAAGATCGAGGCGGCCACACAGACCTTCGCCACCATCACACTGCAAAACTATTTCCGTATGTACCACAAACTGGCCGGTATGACCGGTACGGCATCTACCGAGGCCGGAGAGTTCTGGGACATCTACAAGCTCGATGTGGTCGAGATACCAACCAACAAACCCGTGCTGCGCAACGATATGGACGACCGAGTCTACAAGACCGCACGTGAAAAATACCGCGCCGTAATCGAGGAGATAGTCGACATGCGCGCTAACGGACGTCCTACTCTTGTGGGTACCACATCGGTGGAAATCTCCGAGATGTTGTCAAAGATGCTCAGCATGCGCAAGATACCCCACCAGGTGCTCAACGCCAAGCTCCACCAGAAAGAGGCCGACATCGTGGCTTTGGCCGGACAGAGCACCACAGGCACCGCATGGGTGACACCCGACGGACGCGCTTTTTGTGACAAGAACTCGGCGGCAGCTCACATCCAGGAACTCATCGACGGCAAGAACATTGACAAGAAGGTAGCTAAAGACTACGCCAACGTCAGCGATGCAGACATCAAGGAGGAGGAACGCCGTCTCGGAGCCGTGACCATAGCCACCAACATGGCCGGCCGTGGTACCGATATCAAGCTGTCGGCTGAGGTCAAGGCAGCCGGCGGTCTGGCCATCATCGGTACAGAGCGTCACGAGAGCCGTCGTGTGGACCGCCAGTTGCGTGGTCGTGCAGGACGTCAGGGCGACCCCGGAAGCTCCGTATTCTACGTATCTCTTGAGGACAAGCTCATGCGTCTGTTCGCATCCGAGCGTATAGCAAGCGTGATGGACCGTCTCGGATTTGAGGATGGAGAGCGCATCGAGAGCCCGCTGATATCCAAGAGCATCGAGCGCGCACAGAAGAAAGTGGAGGAAAACCATTTCGGTACGCGTAAGCACCTGCTCGAATATGACGACGTGATGAACAAACAGCGCACAGTGATATACGAGAAGCGCCGCCACGCACTCATGGGCGAACGCATAGGCATGGACATCACCAACATCATCTGGGACCGCGTGGTCAATATCATCGAGACCAACGACTACATTGGTTGCCGCGAGGAATTCCTCAAAGTGCTGGCTATGGAATGTCCGTTCAGCGAGGAGGATTTCATGAACAACAAGCGCGAGCAGCTTGAAGAGGAGGCCTTCCAGGAGGCTATGGCTTCGTTCAAGCGCAAGACCGACCGCATACAGACTGTGGCATGGCCCACCATCAAGGAGGTTGAGGAACAGCAAGGAACAATGTACGAACGCATCATGGTGCCCATCACCGATGGCAAACGTGTGTTCAACATACCGTGCAACCTCAAAGAGGCTTATCGCACCGAGGCTGCCGATGTGGTGAAACAGTTTGAACGCGTCATCATGCTCCATATCATCGACGACTGCTGGAAAGAGAATCTGCGTCAGCTCGACGAGCTCCGCCACAGTGTGCAGAATGCGTCTTACGAACAGAAAGACCCGTTGCTCATCTTCAAGCTCGAGAGTGCCAAACTCTTCGACTCGATGGTCAACGACATGAACAACCGCATCACAAGCATACTCACACGAGGTCAGATACCCGAGATTCAGCGTGTGGAAGAGGCTGCTCCCGAGCAACACTCCCAACGCTATAACGAGCAGAAAGAGGAACTGGTGGACAAGATGCAACAGGCAGCCGCATCGCACGACACACGCGAGTCGGCACAGCGTCCGCGCACTCCTTTCGTCAAGGACAAGATGCCGGGACGCAACGACCCCTGCCCCTGCGGTAGCGGCAAG
This sequence comes from uncultured Prevotella sp., assembly GCA_905202125.1. GTDB lineage: Bacteria > Bacteroidota > Bacteroidia > Bacteroidales > Bacteroidaceae > Prevotella. Next base: position 5,252 of record CAJKQX010000054.1, on the reverse strand, counting down.
AAATTCAAGAACTGTCACGGACGCGGATTGGTATAATATTTCCGACAATACATGACAAGAGACTGTACCGATAAACCAATGTCGGCACAGTCTCTTTTTTTATGGCCCGAATCGGCCGTTATATTCGCAAAGAAACACAAAACCGCATAAACATGCATTATCGCAAGTAAAAAATCCTGACAAAACAAAATCGCGAAATAGAAACCTGCAAACGGCAATGATACATCTCCGACGGGAAAAAACGGACATTTTTACCCCGGTTTTTCCCGTTTTTGGTCCGAAAAAGGCTTTTTTCTGATGCAAAACCAACTGTTTCGGCGCGCCAAAACGTTCGTCTCGCACTCCGAAACGAACCCTTTCGCACGGCGAAAGAGGCTCTTTCGCATTCCGGTTTATATCGCGTCCGGCCACAGAATGGCATATACGAATGATTATCAATCACTTAGCCGACTCGCAAAATACGGCCGTATTTGCAGTCGAATGATTCCAAAATTGAAACGGCGGCATTCTCGCCGATTTTCATTGAATATTTATTCATTTTGAAAACGTATATTTATTCAATTTGAAACATTATTCCACACCATACTCCATCACATTGTTTAATCTTATAAAAGAACAACAAAATAATTGCCGCTTTGCTTCTTTCATAATCAAAAAAACAGTATACCTCTACATAAGAGGTGTACTGTTTGTGTCTCTGATTTACCCTTAAAGTCTGTGCAAAATTAATTGATTTTTGCTAATATTCCAATTACTTATATCCTAAAAGCCTTAATTTACATTATAATTAACACTGTTTAACCATCAACATGTTTCGTTCGCGTTTCATTACGAAACCTCAATGAGGCGTAAACCGACTTTCGTGCTCCAAAAACAGTACACCTCTTATGTAGAGGTGTAGCTTCTGAACTAATGATTTTAAAGACCGAGGAATGTTGCGTGTGGCGGTTTCCTGTCAGCATAATGAAGTTTAAGTTCTTATGTTTCAATCAAATAAACGAAGATACAAGATATTATTGGAGAGAGTAAAATGATGAATAATATTTAAAAAACATGACAATGAATAAGAAAATGAAGACATGTATGTCTGCTTTAATGGCATTGGTTTTGTTTTCGTCCTGTTCACAGGAAGATATTCCGGGAAACAGGCCGGACGACATGGAGGGTATCAAGATATCTGTAAATGATTTTTACGGTGTCGGAGGCCACACGTATTCAGGTTTGGCAAAGTCTAAAAGGAGAGTATCGCTGAAATACGACGAGACAAATAATAAGCTGAAGTTCTCATGGACTATGGGCGACCGTGTAGCCGTGTTCGGCGCGAACAGCGAACAGCAGATAGGACTGCAAATGAAAAGCATCAATGATGAGAACGGGCTTACGGCTTGGTTCGACTCGGAGAGCTACCGTCTGGATGAGGGCAAGAAATATCTGGCCTACTATCCTGCAATAAACAATCTGTATCAGGAGCAACGTATACCGATGGACTACACCGGACAGGTGCAGGATGCCAACAACAGCACAACTCATATCGGAGACAAGGACTATATAGTGACGCCGTGGACCGAGACGAGCGGCATCAACAACATAAGCTTTGCCTTTCAGCATATAGGTGCAGTGTTGTGGCTTAACATCAAGATGCCCGACAACGCCACACAGTACAGACAGGTCACCCTGTCTGCCGACGATGCCGCGTTCACCGAATCTGCGAAAATCGACTTGCCGGGTGTGAAGATGGTGACAGACGATGGCAGACAGCATGTGGACCCGTCGTGCATCGTAGACAAGACTATGTCCAAGGCCTTGACGCTCAACCTGACAGGCAACGTCACTGCCGATGCTGACAACATGCTGAAAGTGTGGATGATGGTGTTGCCCGCCGATTTCACCGAGCGCACGATGACCGTCACGGTGACGACGGCAAACGGTGATGACCTCGTGTACAAGACGGTGCCCGGCAAAAGCTTCCTGCCCGGTATGGCCTATCGTCTGGATTTTGAGGGCGGCAGCGATGGTGAAGGCAGCGGCATGGTGGGTCCTGTATTTGAAACAGATGGCAAGAGATGGCGTTTCACCTCGGGCAATCTTTATTACGACACGATAAACGAAACCTGGCATATATGTGACAAACAGACCGATTTCGTGAATGCCGGCGGACTTCATGTCACCAACGGTTACGGCAAGGACCAGACTCCCGAGCTTATAGGACTGTTCTCATGGGGAGCCACAGGCCTGGAAGACGCTCAGAAGCCTACGACATTAAAAGAAAATGACTATGACAAATCATATTCAGGTTATAATTTCCCGTCGACAGGCGGTTCATCGAAAAACAGTACGATAAAAGATCTCTGGGCCAACGACCATGTTTACGATTGGGGACGTGCTTACATGGAGAAAGGTCGTGAAGCCGGCGACGGCCGTACGTATATCACCCCGTCCAAGGCAATAATCACACAATTGATGACTACGTGCTTTGTACAAGGAGCGACCATCAAGAGTGACGACGGCAAGAGTGTGACCGGTCTTATTGTCATTCCGGGCATCAAGACCCCGAATGAGGCAAAAGAACTTATAAACAAGTTGAAAAATGAGGGCGTGGGTGTAAGTTGCCTTTCGAGCATGCAGGCAGTAATTCATAACAACTCCGGAAATACTCTCAACTACAAGAACATAACGATAGACAATTATGGTGTGTTGAAGCAACTGAACGATGCGATATTCTTTCCGGCAGCAAGCAAGCGCAACCTTAACAGCGGAACGGTGTATAAATCCGACGGATTGGGTTGGTATTGGACCTCGGATGGTAGTACGACAAACGCCAATTGTCTTTATTTCAATGGCACATCGGGCGGTTTCTTCTATAACGGAAACAGCAATTCAAGCACGGGACGCTTCAACCAGATGGCAGTCCGTCTGCTTGTAGAGGTGGAATAAGAATGATGAACAAATTATAAAATCAAAAAATAATATTCACAATGAAAAAAGCAATGTATGTAAAACCGGAAATCACGGTTCATGAAGTCAAATTTGAGCCATTCATGACAATCAGTGGCAGTGGATCGGATATCCCGTTTGGAGCACCTGCACGTCGGGATGGTTTTGTAGAGGAAGAGATATCCGATGAAGAACAATTCAAGTCGGATGTCCCGACAAGTGCCTGGAACTAATTGTAGCTCATGGTATTAAAAAAGTATTAAAAAAAGACAACATGAAGAAGTTTATATTATTTGCAACGGTTATGGCCTTGTTCGCATCATGTTCGCAGGACGACATGTCGAACGGGATGAATGAAAATGATGCTGACATAAAAGTATCTGTCCAGGATTTTGTGTATGACGGAGCGCCCAACCATGTACGTGGCAAAGGCCAGTCAAAAGTGGCGTTGAAATATGACGGTACTGCCTTGAAATTCTCTTGGCAGATGGGCGATCAGGTAGGCGTGTTCGGTCAAACCGACAATCAGCAGGTGGGCCTCAAGATGAAGAACATAAACTCGGAAAGCGGTCTTTCGGCCATCTTCGAATCAAACGATTTCAAGCTTGACGGCGGAAAGAACTACATGGCGTACTATCCTTTGATTAATGATGTATACCTCGAGCCGATAATCCCCGTGGACTACACAGGCCAGGTGCAGACCTCTAACAATAGCACGGAGCATCTCGGAGCAAAGGACTATATATTCACTCCGTGGACAACGGCGACAGGTGAAAACAACATCGGTTTCAAGTTCCAGCATATAAGCGCCGTGTTGTGGATAAGCATCAAGATGCCCGACAACACTACGGCATACAAATCTGTGACGCTTTCAGCCGCAGACGCAGCGTTCACCACCTCGGCCAAGATCAAGCTCGCCGATGTAGAGATGGCTCATGACGGCAACCGCCAGTACATTGCTCCCAAATGTATCACCGAGAAGAGCATGGCCAATGCAGTGACGCTCAACTTCAACGGCACGGTGACAGCCGACGAGAACAACATGCTCAATGCGTGGATGATGCTCCTTCCGGCCGATTTCACAAGCCGCGAGATGACCGTCACTGTGACTCCTGTTACTGGCGAGCCCATCGTATATACCATAAATCCAAAGAAGAATTTCCTTTCAGGAAAGGCTTATAAACTGACGGTTGAGAACAACGAGTCGGATGAATGGGTAGACCTGGGATTGCCAAGCGGAACATTGTGGGCATCAAAGAATGTCGGCGCGGAGAAAATGACAGATTACGGAAACTATCATAGTTGGGGCGATTCTGAAATCATAACATCCAACAACTACAAGGATTACAATGGTTTTTATATACTTAGTAATCTTGGACATTATGTGGACTATCAAGGTAGTTCCGATTATGATATCGCGAAAATATTATGGGGTGGAGATTGGGTAACACCTAACCAAGACGATTTCATAGAGCTTGTAGAAAAATGTAAAACACTGGAATGGAAAAACATAGACGGAGTAAACGGACTGTTTATAACAGGAAATAATGGTAAAAGCATTTTCTTACCGGCAAACGGTGATAGATATGTAACTGGTTATTATGCAGTTAACGAAGTTTGTGCCTATTGGACTTCTGAGTTCAAGGCACGATATTATGTCGATGAAAGTGTTGGAGCTTTATTTACTGCTGATGAAGATAATTTAGCTCAAGACCTTATTGACTGGGAATTTATTTACGGTTGCGCAATACGTCCCGTTATAAAGAAGAAAAAATAGAAAAATATTGTGTAAAAACAGAATGTAATAATGCGTAATGTTTTTTTAGTTCTTTCCGCTCTACTTGCTGTCTCATCCTGCACACAGGATGATTACAGTGAAATTGTGGAAGACGAAAAAGAAGACATCGTGCTGTCTGATAAATCAGAGGCAAAGGGTAAAGGCATTGTTATCGACGGACCGGATATCGGATTTGATGATGATGACGATGACCCGCCTGTCACATCGATAGACAATCCGACAGTAAACAACTGACGTTGTAATTATAAACAACTTTTTTCTTTTATCTTTATTTGAATGTGTGTCGAAATCTTATGTTTTCGGCACACATTATTTATAATACACTGTGAGTTTGACGAGTTAAAAATAAAACAAGCTTATTACTATATGATTTTTCTATAATAGTAATGATGCAGAAAAACAGAGGATTCGAACTGATATTTCATGGTTTTTCAGTATATTTGCATAATATAGGATGCGGCTCCGCAAAAAAAAAAAAAAAAAAAAAGTTTTTTTTTTTTTTTTTTTTTTTTTTTTTTTT
>CAJKQX010000053.1 GCA_905202125.1 uncultured Prevotella sp. | reverse complement strand
ATAAAATAACATCTTTTTCGAAAGAGCAAGCCATTTTTAAATGAAAGAGCCGTGTGTCGATGACGATAAAAAATTATTGTGAAAACTTGTCGATTCTCGTTCTTATTTGCTATTTTTGTAATCAGATTATTCAACATTAAACAAACATAAAAATACAATTTTATTATGAAACCTACATTATTACTCCTCGCAGCAGGAATGGGTAGTCGTTACGGCGGTTTGAAACAACTCGATGGTTTAGGCCCCAATGGCGAGACCATAATGGATTATTCTATCTATGACGCTATAAAAGCCGGTTTCGGCAAAATCGTCTTTGTCATCCGTAAAGATTTCGAGCAGGAGTTTCGCGATAAGGTCCTTTCCAAATACGAAGGACATATTCCCGCCGAACTATGTTTCCAGGCTATCGATGATCTGCCCGAAGGCTTTACGGTTCCCGAAGGCCGCGTTAAACCCTGGGGTACCAATCATGCGGTACTTATGGCCAAAAATGTTGTGAAGGAGCCTTTCTGTGTCATCAACTGTGACGATTTCTACAATCGTGATGCTTTCCAAGTGATAGGCAAATTCCTTTCAGAATTGCCCGAAGGCGCTACCAACAAGTATGCTATGGTAGGTTTCCGTGTAGGCAACACACTGTCTGAAAACGGTACTGTGGCACGTGGTATCTGCTCTAAGGATGATGCCGGCAATCTGACAACAGTAGTTGAGCGTACTGAGATTATGCGTGTTGACGGCCCCGTTTGCTACAAAGACGAAGAAGGCAAGTGGGTGGCTGTAGAAGATAACACTCCCGTGTCTATGAACATGTGGGGATTCACACCCGACTATTTCGAGCACAGCGAGGCTTATTTCAAGGAGTTTCTCTCTGATCCCAAGAACATGGAGAATCTTAAAGCCGAATTCTTTATTCCGCTCATGGTCAACAAACTCATCAATGAGAAGACCGCTACCGTTCAGGTGCTCGATACCACCAGCAAGTGGTTTGGCGTGACCTATGCCGCCGACCGCGAAGGTACCGTGGCTCGTATTCAGCAACTTGTCAACGAGGGCGTATATCCTGAGAAATTGTTCTAATACACTCTCAGAGCACAAAAACATACAAAACGATGTCTGGATCGGTACTGATCTCGGCATCGTTTTTTTTATTATGGCTCACATTGGGTGTGATAAATATGTTACATTCATCCAAATGTGGAATTTTTATATAATAAAAAACGATTTACCTATGTATGGCCGCAACAGGCCCACGGTCCTACTTTTGATACCTTGAGGTAGCGCATGCAAATCCAAATTTTTAACATTTGGTTTTTGCAGGATTCACTTCCGTTTTAGAAAGATACGAAGCCGAAAAACGGGAAAAATGACCTTGACAGACGGAAAAAACCGTCCGATTTTCCGATTTTTATGCACTTGATTTGCGAAAGGGGCCCTTTTGGAGTGCGAAAGGAACCCTTTCGGGAGGCAAAAGGGTCCCTTTCGGAACCCAAGTCGGGCACTTTTCGGGGACATTTCCGGTGGTTTTTCAATGTTTTTTGAGACATTCGGAAATACACAAATCGTGTATCGTGTTGATATACAGATATTTGTATAAAATACTGAAAATTTGGCGTATTTCGGCCGGGCAACCTTCTCGGTAGAAAATATCGCAAAAATGGGACACAATTTTAACAGTTACCCCCGGAGATAGTTGCGTATTCTTAATTATCTCAACGTATGCGAGGCCCAAAATTAACATTTCACTCCAAAAATTCGGACAGTGATTCGTCACTTGTCCATGAATTTTTTTGCCGCGCGCAACTGATGCCTCATAATGCTGAGCAACTGTTGGCTTTCCTGCAATATATTCAGGTAAACGAGCGACACTTTCAGATTGTTTTTGTCGCTGTTCTGTTGTATGCGGTCGATATGGCGTTTGCGCACCACGGAGAGCAGATCCTTGCATTTGTCGGCATTGGCCAATATAGTCCGGTAATTGTCGAAACGTGAGGCGGAGATAAGCGATTCTGTCTGGCGCATGAGGTCGTTGATTTCTTCCCTAATCGGCCTGAACTCATCGATGTAAGAGAGTGGCAGAGGATTGAAATTGCTGTCTACATGTTCCTTTATCGGTTCGAGCATTCTCAGCAGACAGTACAGATATTGCTCTGACGAGTTGATGCCAAGATGAAACCACGTGTTGCGCTCTATGGTCATATCGGCGGGAAGACGTCTGAGGGTGAGCAGTTCCTGTCTGCGGTATTTCTTGAGTGCCTCCTTCTCGTCTCTTATTTCCTTCATCGCCCGTCGCAACCGGCTCGGCCGTTCATGTTCCAGTCCGTCGATGATATTGTTGAATTGCTCTGTTGTCAGACGTGTCACGAAACTCTGGGTGCGGCTCACGTGTTTGCGCAGCAAGTCCCACATTATCTCCGGGTCGCTTGTGCGCATCATCAGGCGGAACATGTCGTTGTCTCTTTCTTTATCTTTGTCGGAACGCCGACAGTTGCTTCGGAAGATGATGACCGGAATCGCAAGCATGAATATTATCTGTACACCAAGACCTCCGGCAAACATTATCAGAGTGATGATGCCGCATACCGCAAATGCCGCACCGGCCGTGATGAACCATCCGCCTATGACACTCAGCACTCCCGTGACGCGGAAGACTGCATTCTCGCGTCCCCATGCACGGTCGGCCAACGATGAGCCCATTGCCACCATGAAGGTGACATAAGTGGTGGATAAGGGCAGTTTGTAGTTGGTGCCGATGGTTATCAGCATCGACGCCAACACCAGATTGACAGCCGCGCGCACTATGTCGAAAGCCGCATCTTCAGGCATGCAGTTGTCTTGTTGGTTGAAACGGTTGTCCACCCATTGCCGTAGTCTCGCGGGAGACAGCCGTGCTATCACGTCTCCCACATTCTGAACCGCCCTTACAATGCTGCGGGCCGTGCGGGTGGTACCGAACATCTCGTCGCCGTCATCTTGACGAGCCAGATTCACACTGGTCTTTATCACGTCGCGTGCTTTGGATGAAGTCACTATGGCACATATCATTATCACTGCCGCGCCAAGGAGATAGAGAGTGGGTGTATGGGCGTTTTCATTCAGCGATATCATGAAATATGTAGAAGGCGATGCGCCCGCGCCGTTTGCCAGATAGTCATTATAAGAGTCGAGCCCGGCCAACGGCACACCTATGAAGTTGACGAGGTCGTTGCCCGCAAAGGCCATGGCAAGTGCAAACGTGCCCATAAGCACGATGAATTTGAATATGTTGACACGCATCAGATGCAACACCTCCATCACAGCGACAGATGCCACGAACGTGCAACAGAGCAATACGGCCATGTGTTCGTCCACCCACGTTTGCACTTGACTGCTCATGATTTGGGATTTGCCGAGCCCTTTTAAGAAAATGAAATAGGACAAGGAGGTGAATGCCACACCACCAAACAGAGCAATGGCGTATCTGCCGTGCTTCTTGTAGTTGAACGTGAAGATAAGCCGGGCCAGCCATTGCACGATGATGCCGGAGATGAACGCTATGGCCACACTCACGAATATGGCGATAATCATGCTCAAGGCCTTGTCGGCGTTCAGCAGTTCTCCATATACCAAATCGCCTCCGCTGTTTATGATTTTCAATGTGGCCAATGCGAATGTACCGCCTAAAAGCTCGAATACAAGCGATACGGTGGTGGAGGTAGGCATGCCGAATGAATTGAATATGTCGAGTATTATCACGTCGCTCACCATCACGGCAAGAAAAATGACCATGATCTCTTCAAACGTGTAGTTGGACGGATTCATTACTCCATGACGGGCCACATCCATCATCCCGTTGGACATGACGGCACCTATTATCACACCGGCCGAAGCGATGAAAAGCACCGTCCTGAACGATGATGCTTTGGCTCCGATGGCATTGTTGAGAAAATTCACGGCATCATTGCTCACGCCTACGAAAAGGTCGAAGACCGCAAGGCAGAGCAAGAAAATCACTACGCACAAATAAACGCTTTCCATATTATGTTCTGTTTTGATGTGTTGCTTTTGCACAGCAAAATTAACTGTTAGATGTTACACATACTTTTAGCTTGTGTTACAATGTTGTTACAAATCAATTTTTGTGACATCCGGATGATACATTATTGTCGGCGAAATGAATTTATTCGGATAATTATTATTAATTTTGTGCCGGAATATCGACATGCGGTATATGATATCGCTTCAAATGCGCCGCACAAGGGATATTAATGAAAATTTATTGATACGCAAGTTTTGGAATGGGTAACGAACGATTAACTCATGTGCTTACCATGACAGTGGATAAACTCTCGGCGCCAGACTCGTTGAAGGGTATCTGCCATCAACATCGTGATGGTAATCCTCTGCCTTCGGCCAAAGTGCTCGAAGAAATAGTAGAACTGTCACGTGCCATACTATTTCCCGGATATTATGGCAATTCATCGGTCAATACAAACACTATACGCTATCACATCGGCGTAAATCTTGAAAAACTTCATACTTTGTTGACAGGTCAGATATTGGCCGGACTGTGCTTCACGGAAAGTCAAGAGACATATCCCGGGATAGGTTCGTTTATCGGCAAGGCTTCCGAACTGTCCACCGAACTTATTGCGCGTCTTCCCGGCATACGCAGTGTGCTGGCCACCGATGTCATTGCCGCATACAACGGCGACCCCGCGGCAGAGAATACAGGTGAAGTCATTTCATGTTATCCGGTCATCAAAGCCCTCGTGAACTATCGGTTGGCGCACGAACTGTATCTGCTCGGTGTGCCGCTCATCCCGAGGATGATAACCGAAATGGCCCATTCCGAAACAGGTATCGACATCCATCCGGCAGCCACAATAGGACGATATTTCACCATCGATCATGGTACGGGAGTTGTGGTGGGAGCAACTTGCATCATCGGCGACAACGTGAAATTGTATCAGGGTGTCACTCTTGGAGCGCGCAGTTTCCCGCTCGACGACAACGGCAACCCGATAAAAGGTGTGCCGCGCCATCCCATCATCGAGGACAATGTGATTGTCTATGCCAATGCCACTATCCTGGGGCGCATCACGATAGGTACGGGGTGTATCGTGGGAGCAAACGAGTGGGTCACCGCCGATATGGAGCCAAACACCAAAAAGGTGAGAAAATGTAATGTTTGACAATCAAGGCATTTTTATAAAACACATAATTCATTTTATCAAGAAAATTTCAACAATACATATATGAACGAATTTGAACTCATAGCCAAAACTTTCATGGGTCTGGAGCCCGTTTTGGCTAAAGAACTCACACAATTGGGAGCTAACAATGTACAGATAGGCCGACGCATGGTGTCGTTCACCGGTGACAAGGAGATGATGTACCGAGCCAATTTCCAATTGCATACAGCCATACGCATACTCAAGCCCATACGTCATTTCAAGGCTGGCTCGGCCGATGATGTGTACAATGAGGTGAAGAAGATAGATTGGAGCACCATTATCGACAAAGGACAAACATTCTCGGTGGACTCGGTGGTCTATTCTGATGAATTCCGCAATTCGCGTTTCGTCACATACAAGGTGAAGGATGCCATTGTCGACCAGTTCAGAGAGAATACGGGTACGCGTCCCAATATCTCGGTGAGCAACCCCGACATCCGATTAAATATACATATCGCTGAGGATAGGGCCACCTTGTCGCTCGACTCGAGCGGTGAGTCGCTGCATCGCCGCGGCTATCGTCAGGAGTCTGTTGAGGCACCGCTCAACGAGGTGCTTGCAGCCGGAATGATACTCATGACGGGTTGGCATGGTGAGACCGACTTTATCGATCCGATGTGTGGCTCGGGCACATTGCTGATTGAGGCCGCCCTAATCGCCCACAACATGAGTCCGGGAATCTTCAGAAAAGAATTCGCATTCGAGAAATGGACCGATTTCGACAAAGAGTTGTTTGATAATATCTATAATGACGATTCGCAGGAACGCGAGTTCACAAACCATATCTATGGCTATGATGTGGACATCAAGGCAGTGAACACCGCATTGATGAATGTCCGTGCGGCCGGATTTACCAAAGCAATCAGCGTATCTGAGGCCGATTTTGCCAAATTCAAGAAACCGCAGAACAAAAGCGTCATCGTGATGAACCCTCCTTACGGCGAGCGTATCTCCACTCCCAATCTGCTCGGTACATATAAAATGATAGGCGAGAGACTCAAACATGAGTTCACGGGCAACGAGGCATGGGTGCTCAGCTATCGCGAGGAGTGCTTTGATCAGATAGGTTTGAAACCATCCATCAAGATTCCCCTTTACAACGGATCGTTGGAATGCGAATTCCGTAAGTATGCCATTTTCGATGGCAAAATGAAGGATTTCCGCTCGGAAGGCGGCATCGTCAAGACCGAAGAGGAGAAACTCCAGATGGCCGAAAAGCATCGCTTCAAGAAAAACCGTGAATTCAAAAAGCGTCTTGACGAGGAGGTGGAGAATGAGGAGGCTGACATCCGCTCGTTCAAATTCTACTCGATGGAGAGAAGACTTAATGACAGCGATCGCCGGAATAATGATCGTCCGCGTGGCGGACGTAGGTCGGAGCGTGACGATGACGACAGACCCGGACGCAAGAACGACAGGCGCAGACCTGCTCGCGGCAAGTTTGAGGGCAAGCGCGGAGATGATCGCGACCCCGTACATTTCGGTCGCGGAGGTAAACGCATCAGTGAGGGAGCAAACAAGAAATTTAATAAATAAAATCACGATAATGAAAATCAATTTCTCGGTATTGTTATTATTTGCAATGCTTATGCCGTCAACAACGAATGCGCAGTTGAAGCAGTTCACATTGGAGGACCTCAACTATGGTGGAAACAACTTTTACAACATGACGCCGAAAAACAAATACACGGCGTGGTGGGGTGACAGACTCGTACATCTCGACATCGAGAGTTGCTCTGTGGTGGACACTAAGAACGGGAAGGAAAGCATACTTTTCACTCTTGATGAAATCAATTCCATTGTCAAGGGATCAGAAAGCGACAAGATGCGACATTTATACAATGCCTCGTTTCCCTACGCCGACAAGACTGTCGTGATGCTTGTCAATGGCAGCGAACGGATGCTCGTGGACTGGAAAAACAATGCGGTCATAGCTCGTTATGACCGCAAAGGTATCATTGCCGAGGATTGGAGTGCTGCATCTCGCAACATGGCTTTTGTCAAAGACAATAACTTGTATGTGATGGATGCCGAGGGTCATGCTACCAGACTGACGGAGGACGGTTCGCGCGAAATCGTTTACGGTCAGAGTGTTCATCGTGATGAGTTTGGCATAAGAAAGGGTACATTCTGGAGCAACGATGGAAACAAACTGGCATTCTATCGCATGGACCAGTCTATGGTGACAGATTATCCGCAGGTGGACATACCCGAGATTGGCTTCGACCATCCTGAAACAGAGAGTTGCATTGCCACTCCGGCTCCCGACAAGTATCCTATGACAGGCGAGACGTCCCATAAGGTCACCGTTGGTGTGTTCAATGTGAAGACCGGCAAGACCGTATATCTCAAGGCTGGGGACCCCACCGACCGTTATTTTACCAACATTGCATGGAGTCCGGACAGCAAAAATGTATATATGTTTGAACTGAACCGCGATCAGAACGACTGCCGCCTCGTGAGATATGATGCCGAGACAGGCGATAAGTTGGGTGAAATCTATCGTGAGACTGACGAGAAATACGTGGAGCCCCAGCACCCCATACAGTTCCTGCCCTGGGATGCCAATCAGTTCATCATGCATAGCCAGAAGGACGGATACAATCACCTTTATCTTTGCACTTTGAATGATGGCAAGCTCGGCATCAAACAACTCACATCCGGTAAATGGGTCGTTATGGATGTGTTGGGATTCAACACAAAACGCAAATCGGTAATCATCAGCAGCAACGAGTTGAGTCCCTTACAATGCAACGTCTTTATGGTTAATACCAAGACCGGAAAACGTGCCATGATGGACGATAACGGTGCGGGATGGCATAGTGCGTCGGTGAGTGCAAGCGGACAATTCGTACTCGACAATTATTCCACACCTACCGTGCCGCGCAACATTGCCATCGTGAACACGGAGAATGGCAAGCGTACTCCTTATTTCAGTGCAGAGAACCCCTGGAAAGGTTACAATGTGCCGGAATACAGTTGCGGAACGGTAAAGGCGGACGACGGTGTTACCGATCTCTATTATCGCATGGTGAAACCCGTGGACTTTGACCCGACAAAGAAATATCCAACCATTGTTTATGTCTATGGCGGTCCGCATGCCCATAGTGTGGACGCCCGTTGGAATTACTGTTCACGCGGTTGGGAGACATACATGGCGCAACGCGGATATTTGCTCTTCATCCTCGATAATCGTGGTTCGGAGAACAGAGGAAAGGAATTTGAGCAGGCCACTTTTCGCCAGTTGGGACAGGTCGAGATGAAGGACCAGATGAAGGGTGTGGAATATCTCAAGACTCTGCCGTATGTAGATGCCGAACGCATTGGTGTGCATGGATGGAGTTTCGGCGGCTTTATGACCATCTCTCTGATGACCAATTATCCCGAGACATTCAAGGTGGGCGTTGCCGGTGGTCCCGTTATCGACTGGCACTGGTATGAGGTGATGTACGGAGAGCGCTACATGGATACGCCGCAGACCAACCCGGAGGGCTACAAGAAGACCTCTTTGATATATCAGGCAAAGAATCTGAAAGGCCGTTTGCAGATAATTCAAGGACTCAACGATGTGACTGTTGTGCCTCAACACTGTCTCACTTTCCTCAAGGCCTGTATCGCAGCCGGTACACAGCCGGATTTCTTTGTATATCCGGGCGAACCGCACAACATGCGTGGACATCAGAGTGTGCATCTTCATGACAGAATAACCAGATATTTCGATGATTATCTGAAATGATCTCGTCTTTCTTCAAACGAGAGGCAAGTTTTTGCTTTTACCTTATTATATATGTTGAATTAAAAAATACTTGATATATGAAAATACTATTGTTGGGCAGTGGTGGACGTGAGCATGCTTTGGCATGGAAGATTTCTCAAAGTGAGAAAGTGGAACAACTGTTTATCGCTCCCGGTAATGCCGGTACTTCCGGTTGTGGCCAGAATGTGAATATCAAAGCCGATGATTTCGAGGCCTTGAAGCGGTTTGTGGTTGACAACGATGTTGATATGGTTGTTGTTGGTCCCGAAGACCCATTGGTCAAAGGTATCTACGATGAGTTCAAAAACGACGAACGCACGTCTTCGATAGCTGTGATAGGTCCGTCAAAGGCCGGCGCACAGCTCGAAGGATCAAAAGATTTTGCAAAAGGATTCATGCAGCGCCATAATATCCCGACTGCAAAATACCGCACGTTCAACGCCACTAACATAGAGGAGGGCATGGCTTTTCTCGAGACCCTGCGTGCTCCTTATGTGCTTAAGGCCGACGGTCTGTGTGCAGGAAAAGGTGTGTTGATACTTCCTACCCTCGAAGAAGCGAAAAAAGAATTGAAGGATATGCTTGACGGAATGTTCGGCAATGCTTCGGCCAATGTCGTTATCGAAGAATTTTTGAGCGGAATCGAGTGCTCGGTCTTCGTCTTGACAGATGGAAAGAATTACAAGATACTGCCTGAGGCCAAAGACTATAAGCGTATCGGTGAACACGACACAGGTCTGAATACCGGCGGTATGGGAAGTGTATCGCCCGTTCCTTTTGCTACGACAGAATGGATGAAGAAGGTCGAGGACCGAATCGTACGACCCACAGTCGAAGGCCTTGCCGAGGAAGCTATCGATTATAAGGGATTCATCTTCTTCGGATTGATCAATGTCGGTGGCGACCCGATGGTTATTGAGTACAACTGCCGTATGGGTGACCCCGAGACAGAGACGGTCATGCTCAGACTCAAGAGCGATATTGTAGACCTGTTTGAGGGCGTTGCCAATGGCAATCTTGATAGCAAAACAATCGAGTTTGACGAACGCGCGGCTGTCTGTGTGATGCTCGTCAGCGGTGGATATCCTCAAACATACAACAAGGGTTACGTCATCAGCGGACTTGAAGATGTGGATGGATCTGTTGTGTTCCATTCGGGTACAGCGATGAAGGATGGCCGGATTGTGACCAATGGCGGTCGTGTGATTGCCGTAAGTTCCTATGGCCGTGACAAGGATGAGGCTTTGAAGAAATCGTTTGAAGAGGCCGGTAAGATATCATACACGGACAAATATTTCCGAGGTGATATCGGACAAGACCTTTGATGTAATTCTCCCCGTCGTGTAAAAACAAATACATATAAGGTGTGGCAAGAATGTTATTGCAGAACAAAATAGCTCAGAGCAGGAAGGCATTGCTCGTCACGGCAGTATATGCTCTGCTCGTTTGTTTCGTCTGTGGTATATTCGAACAGAATAATTGGGTGCAATTGGTGGTGTTGGCAGTTTCATCATATCTAATGGTGGAACTCAATAACACCAATGCCCTCATTCGTGTTTACAGTCGAATGATATCGTGTTCATATATCATGCTTTATCTTATGACCGGTTTGATAACCTCGGATGAGCCTGTCATTCTTGTACAGTTGTGTTTCATTGTCTTTTACTTATTCCTCTTCAGTGCCTACCAGGAGAAAGACGCTGTAGGTCGGATATTTTACGCATTCACGTCTCTCGGCATAGCCAGTGTATTTTTTATACAAATTTTATATTTGGTCCCAATCCTTTGGATCTTGTTGCGCACCAATATTCTTGCATTAAACATACGTACATTAAGTGCATCCATTCTCGGTTTGATCATGCCCTATTGGGTTTTGGGTGGTTATTCTTTGTATACGGAAAATATCAATTGGCTGATTGGGCATTTTGAGACTTTCACACGTTTTGCCCCTATCTGTGATTATCAGGGCTTGAGCGCGATGCAGATAACATTGTTTGCCGTTCTTTTATTGTATACATTCACGGGAATCGTGCATTTGCTTCGCAACAGCTACAAGGACAAGATACGCACACGCATGTTTTTCGAGATATTCATGATCGTGGATTTGATATCCATCGTATGTATTGTCTTACAACCGCAACACTATGATATCTTGATCGGAATTATCGTTGTAAACACTTCGCCCATCATCGCTCATTTTATGGCACTCAGCAGTAGTAAGATTACAAATATTGCGTTTTTCGTGATTATTGCAGCTGTTATCACGCTAACAATGTGTAATTTATGGATGTTTTAATCGATTTTTTGATAAACTGGGGTTATTGGGGTATGCTGGTGGCAGCGTTTCTTGCCGGCAGCTTTTTCCCTTTCAGTAGTGAGGCGGTCATGCTTGCCCTATTGGCTACCGGGCTCAAAGCGTGTCCTCTCGTGATATATGGCACGATAGGCAATGTGGCCGGTTCGATGTTCAATTATTATGTCGGACGCTTGGGACGAATGGATTGGATAGAGAAATATCTGCATGTCAGCAAAGCCAGTCTGGAAAAAGCCGGGCGTTTTATGGCAGGGCGTGGTGCATGGATGGGCTTTTTCGCATTTCTTCCTTTGTTGGGTAGTGCCATTACGATAATGCTCGGGTTGATGAGGTCAAATCCTGTGATATCAATCCTAAGTATCTTTATCGGCAAATTTTTTAGATATATTATATTGGTTTACGGTGCTGTCTTAATGTTCTGAATCATGAAAAAGGAGATTTATATCCTATTGTTTTTCGTTGCATTATTTGGTTCATGCCAACGCGGAAATAATGCAAATGTCGGTAAACGGGTCATCACGGTGACAATTGAACCGTTGAGATATTTCACTGAATATATTGCCGGTGACAAGTTTGAGGTTGAAACAATGGTGCCCGATGGGGCGAATCCCGAAACATACGAGCCTTCGGTGAAACAAATGATAAGTTTGTCTCACAGTGACCTTTATATCAAAGTGGGTGCCATCGGATTCGAACGCACATGGATGAAACGACTGAAAGACAGTGCTCCACATATCTCTGTTGTGGATTCATCGGATGGAATAGAGTTTATAAAAGACGCTAACGGCATCATAGACCCGCACGTCTGGATGAGTCCCGCAAATGCTATCGTGATGGCAAAAAACATTTACCGGGCACTTGCGGATGTTGATAGTAAGGATAGCCTTTATTTTAAGAAAAATCTTGAACGTTTTTGCAGCAATATGAGTGTTGTCGACCAAGAGATAAGAAATTTGATAAATAAGAACAAAACGACAACATTCATGATTTATCATCCGATACTTACTTATTTTGCAAAGGATTACGGTCTCGTACAGATTCCATTGGAAGAAGAGGGCCGTGAGCCGAGTGCGAGACAACTGAAAGACATTATCAGTCGTGCAGATGTCAGTAAAGTGAAAGTGCTATTGGTTCAGAAAGAATTTTCCGGACGTAGCACCGAACTTGTGGCAAACAGCACCCGTGTACGCAAGGTCTTAATCAATCCTTTGGGATATGACTGGCAAAATGAGATAATAAACATAGCAAGGAATTTGAAATGACCCTCAATCCCATAATTGAAATCGAACATGTGAGCGCCGGATATGATGCCGACAATGTGTTGAATGACGTGTCTTTGAACATCAATCAAGGCGATTTTGTCGGGATAATCGGTCCTAACGGTGGTGGCAAGACAACGTTGTTGCGCGTCTTGCTCGGGCTGAAGAGACCATTGTCAGGCCGTGTGGTGTATTACCGGGACGGTTTGCCGGTGAAAAATATATCAATGGGATATCTGCCGCAATATAATAATATTGACAAGAAATTTCCCATTTCAGTGTTTGATGTGGTGTTATCCGGATTGTGCGCATCCAAACCGTTGTTCCGTTCCTATTCGTCTTCGCACAAACAACAGGCACTCCACATCATGCAAAAACTCGACATCGATGCGATGAAAGAATTGCATATCGCATCGTTAAGCGGCGGACAGTTGCAACGGGTCTTGTTGGCACGTGCGGTGGTGTCACATCCCGAGCTTGTGGTGCTTGACGAACCCAACACATATATCGATAGTAAATTTCAAGACGAGATGTACGACATGCTCTCTCTCATCAACCGGGATTGTACCGTCGTGATGGTCAGCCATGACATAAGGACTATCAAAAATCATGTCAGAAATATCGCTCTTGTCAATCGTCGACTGATAGTCAAGCCGTCGTCAGACATCACAGAAGAAGACGTTGAGGCTTGTTTCTATGGTCGCGATGAATTCATGCTTTGAGCCGATTTCGCATTTGTCTCCTTTTAATTTCCAATCTTCTACACGGATACACAATCTTTGCGCCATTTTGCTATGCTAAATTTTATTAACTATCATTTGCCAACGAGTGTTTGTCGCCTAAAAATACTATCTTTGCAAACTATAAGACGCAATACAGGGCATGGACATCCGTGAAATGTTTGGTATTTGCACTATTCAGCTGCCCATAGTGATTATGAGTTTTTATGTGCAGTTTTATTTTCTATTGTTTGTAGTAATATATTTTAAATTAATAAATGAAACAGTACAAGTTTGTGAATAATGTACTTGGCTGGCTGACATTTCTTATAGCAGCCATTGTGTATTGTTCAACAGTTGAGCCGACAGCCAGTTTCTGGGACTGTCCTGAATTTATTACAACAGGTTATAAATTAGAAGTGGGGCATCCACCCGGAGCACCATTCTTCATGCTTACGGCAAACATCTTTTCACAGTTTGCGAGCGACCCGTCTCAGGTTGCTTATATGGTGAATATAATGAGCGCGTTGCTCAGTGCCACCACCATTTTGTTTTTGTTTTGGAGTATTACCCATCTCACCCGCAAACTGATATTGAACGATTGGAGTCAACTTACGACTGCCAAACTAATTGCTATTCAAGCATCGGGATTGGTAGGAGCCCTGATTTATACTTTCAGCGATACCTTCTGGTTCTCGGCTGTCGAAGGTGAGGTCTACGCTTACTCATCGGCATTCACTGCCATCGTGTTCTGGCTTATACTCAAGTGGGAAGACCATGCAGACGAGCCGCATAGCGACCGTTGGCTCGTGCTGATAGCATATATGACCGGGCTGTCCATCGGTGTTCACCTGTTGAACTTGTTGTGCATCCCTGCCATTGTTCTGGTGTATTGTTATCGTCGTTTTCCGAATATCGAGCTCAAAGGTTCGCTCGTTGCCCTTGTCGTGTCGTTTATTATCGTTGCGGCGGTGCTTTACGGCGTTGTTCCCGGTATTATCACTGTCGGCGGTTGGTTCGAACTTTTCTTTGTCAATACACTCGGATGTTCGTTCAATACCGGAGTGATTATTTATATCATACTGTTGGTAGCCGCTGTCATATGGGCAATATACGAAACATTTGTCGATCGCAATTTCAAGCGTCAGAACATAGCTTTCGTTATTTCTGTCGGTCTGCTCGGTATTCCATTCTATGGATTCGGATGGTCGGCCGTGATTATCGGAGTTATCGTTCTTGCGATATTGTATATGGCGTTGAATTATCGTCGACTCATTGATGGCAAACGTGTGGCATGTATTACAGCCCGTGTCAAGAATACGGTCCTTTTGTGTCTTCTGATGTTGATGATTGGTTATTCAACCTATGCCGTCATCGTCATCCGTTCTTCGGCCAATCCTCCTATGGACCAAAATTCGCCCGAAGATATCTTCACGCTCGGCAGTTATCTCAGCCGCGACCAGTATGGCGACCGCCCGCTGTTGTATGGTCAGGCCTATACATCACAAGTGGCTTTCGATGTCGAAGGCAACATGTGTGTGCCCCGGACCGTTAAGGGTGCACCGATATGGCAGCGCAAGGAGAAAGCCGATAAGAACGAAAAAGACAAATATTTCATTGTCAATCGCAAGGAAAGTCTTGTGTATGCACAGAATATGTTGTTTCCGCGTATGCATAGCTCTGAGCCCAATCATGTCAACGCATACGAGAGTTGGATGGGTGGAGTTCAGGGAACGGAAGTGCCTTACGACCGTTGCGGCGAACCGATAATGGTCAAGGTGCCCTCACAATGGGATAATATCCGTTTCTTCCTGTCATACCAATGCAATTTCATGTATTGGAGATATTTCATGTGGAACTTTGCAGGACGTCAGAACGATATACAAGGTCATGGCGAACCCGAACATGGCAACTGGATCACAGGTATTCCTTTCATAGACAATATGATGCTGGGCGACCAGAGCAAGATGCCCGATGAGCTGAAAGAGAACAAGGGACACAACGTATTCTATTGTCTGCCGTTGTTGCTCGGATTGCTCGGACTTTTCTGGCAGGCATGGCGCGGACAGCGTGGCATACGCCAGTTCTGGGTGGTGTTCTTCCTGTTCTTCATGACCGGTCTGGCCATTGTTATCTACCTCAATCAGACTCCTCTCCAGCCCCGCGAGCGTGATTACGCTTATGCCGGATCATTCTACGCATTCTCTATATGGTGCGGACTGGGGGTGGCTGCGATAATCGATTTCATCAAGAAACGCATCAAAGGACATGACACTGCCATTGCTGCCGTATTGGGCGTGGCTTGTTTGCTCGTGCCCATACAGATGGCTTCGCAGACATGGGATGACCATGATCGTAGCGGACGATATACATGTCGCGATTTCGGTCAGAATTATCTGATGACATTGCAGGACAGCGGCAATCCGATAATCTTCACCAACGGTGATAACGATACGTTCCCTCTGTGGTACAATCAGGATGTGGAGGGCAGACGCACCGATGCACGTGTCTGCAACCTCAGTTATCTTCAGACCGACTGGTATATTGACCAGATGAAACGTCCGGCTTACGATTCGCCGTCAGTTCCAATCTCTTGGCCGCGTATAGATTACTGTGCCGGAACTAATGAGGTCATTCCCGTGCAACCGGAGATTAAGCAAGAACTCATGGAGTATTACAAACAAGACCCTCAATCGGCCAAATCACAATTTGGAGAAAATCCATTCGAACTGAAAAATGTAATGAAACACTGGGTTCGTTCCAATGATGCCGATATGCGCGTCATACCTACCGATACGCTCTACATCACCATCGACAAGGATGCCGTAAGAAAGAGCGGCATGCTGATGGCTTCGGATACCATCCCCGACAAGATGATCATCTCATTGGCCGGTAAACGCAGACTGAACAAGGGTGAACTGATGATGCTCGAAATAATTTCCCAGTGCAACTGGACACGTCCTGTGTATGTGGCAACCACTGTTTCTGAGAGCAATTATATGAATCTTGGAGACAATTTCGTGCAGGAGGGCCTGGCATACCGTATCACTCCTTTCACAACCAAACAACCCGGTGTGAAGGACTTTGACACGGAAAAGGCATACAACAACCTTATGAACCGTTACAAGTGGGGTGGTCTGGAGAAGAAAGGTTTGTATCTTGACGAAACGGTCATGCGAATGTGTATCACACACCGTCACATGTTTGCCCAGCTGGCTATGAAACTTATTGAAGAAAACAAGACTGATAAGGCATTGAAAGTCTTACTGAAATGTGAGAAGGTGATTCCCGCTTACAATGTGCCGATGACCTATATCTCAGGTGGTGCCGATATGGCCCGTTCGTATGCGATGTTGGGTCGGACGGCCGATGCCAAACGCCTCCTTCAGCAGGTTTGGAACACAGCCATGCAGTATGCCAATTGGTATGTATCGCTTGACGGGGCACGATTCTCACAGACGCAGACAGATTTCCTGCGTCAGATGATGATGATGCAAAGCACAGCCGAAATAACGGCTTTGGTAGACAAAGACCTTTCAGAAAAACGTATCCACACGATAAATATGCTCTTCACAAAGTATAGGGCTAAAGGTGGAGTAGTTGAATAAAGACTTAAAGGAATGATAATAGAACAACCTGCACTCTGGTTGAGATGGCTTTATCCGGGTGCGACATGGAGAATGGACAAGAATGAGAGGGCGGTGTATCTCACCTTTGACGATGGCCCGATACCCGAGTCAACCCCTTTCATACTTAAGACTCTGGCAGAATATGACGCCCGGGCCACATTCTTCATGGTGGGTGACAATGTGCGCAAGTATCCCGATTTGTACCGACGCATAGTGGATGCCGGACATCAGATAGGCAATCACACGTTTCATCATCTCGGAGGTTTCAAGCATTTGGCACAGGCCTATGTCAAAGACACCAATGAGGCAAACAAACTGATCAATGCCAAACTTTTCCGACCGCCACACGGATGCATGAGCTATGGCGAATATCTGTGGCTGCGACGCAAGTATCGCATTGTGATGTGGGATCTCGTCACCCGCGACTATTCCAAATGGATGACAGCCGAAGGTGTACTCAACAATGTGAAGCGTTATGCCCGTAACGGGTCTATTATCACATTCCACGACTCACTGAAGAGTATCGACAAACTGCGTTTCGCATTGCCGGCTTCGCTGGAGTGGTTGAAAAGTCAAGGCTACGAATTCAAAATCTTTTAACTACCTCATGGGCTGTATCAATCTTCAACGATTGATGCAGCCCATGTTTCTCTTCATATCTATGATCCGGGGCGTGGGTTTAACCCCGAATCGGTCATTAGAGTTCATGGCAGTTTTGGAGATTATATTTGTTGT
>CAJKQX010000052.1 GCA_905202125.1 uncultured Prevotella sp. | reverse complement strand
TGAAATGTTAATTTTGGCCACCCGAATACTGTGAGATAATTAAGAATACGCAACTATCTCCGGGGGTAACTGTTAAAAATTCGTCTGAATTTTGCGATATTTATGACCGGGACGGTTGCCCGGCCGAAATACGCCAAATTTTCGGCATTTTCATAATTCGTTGTGCGTCAACCGGATACGCGATATGTGCATTTCCGAAGGCCTCAAAAAACATTGAAATACCACGAAAATGTTACCAAAAAGTGCCCTACTTGGGTTCCGAAAGGGGCCCTTTCACCTCCCGAAAGGGTTCCTTTCACACTCCAAAAGGGCCCCTTTCGCAAATCAAGTGTATAAAAATCGGAAAATCGGACGGTTTTTCACGTTCCGGAGTACGATTTTTCCCATTTTCCGGCTTCGTGTCTTTCTGAAACGGAAATAAATCCTGCAAAAACGAAACGTTAAAAATTTGCATTTTCATACGCAACCTCAAGATATCAAAAGTATGGCCGTGGGCCTGTTGCGGCCGCAAGGGGGGGGGTGGCCCCAAAAGCAAAGGTTAATATGGGTTGCTTGCGGCCGCAACAGGTTGCGGCCATACACCAAAATACATTGATTATCATTTATCCCAAATCATTAGAGTCCATGGCTGTTTTGGAGATTATATTTGTATTGCGACCGTATTGTCGAAGGCCTGGCGGGCTATGGCGAGACAAGACTGAAAGCAAGATGACAAATAGAAATCCAAAACACGTGAACAGACAATACGATAACCAACATTCATGCCCATTGGCGGTCTGATGATTTGGGTTCAAAGATTGATGCTGAGCATTAATCCCTGAGGACCGACCCCGAGGGAATAACGGCTGCGCTCACCCGTGATGAGATCACCCAGACGATATCCCGCCTCGGTGGCCAATATGCCTATGGCGGCGCCCACGGCGACATCGTCCCACTCGTGACGGTTGCGTCTGACGCGGTCAACGGCAGTAAGTGTGGCCACGCCATATCCGGCCACACTGATCCAGGGCGAGACACGGCCGAACTCCTTGTGCAGGATCGTGGCACCGGCAAAAGCCATCGATGTATGTCCGGAGGGGAACGAATGATTGTCTGTTTCATCGGGGCGTGTATCGTGAACGAGGCGTTTCAGTCCGTAGGTAGTGCCTATGGTGAGGGAACAGGACATGGCGGTGTTGACGGTGAGACGTTGCCACGAGCTCGCGCTCTCCACTCCCGATGCTTTCAATACACCTACCGTGACCAACGGTACGAAACGCAAATAATCGTCCACACCGTCTCCATGATAACGCTTGGATTGCGCATTTGCCGATAACTGGACAAACAACATAATGAATAAAAGCAAATAGTTCATTTATTCAAATGGAAATTAAGCGAAAGCAAATACAATGATTTGGCAACCGGACATTCTATGGTTGATAGTTTGAACCCAAATCGGTCATTTGATTTCTAATTCGTTTTGTCTTTATATACGTTGTATTGCAACCGTCTTATCGAAGGCATAGCGGGCTATGTCAAGACAAAACGGGCAGCAAGACGGCGGATAGAAAGGCGAAAAGGATGAAAAGACAATATTAATCATCTGATTTAAACATATTGGCGGTCTAATGACCGATTTGGGTTGAATAATGAGTATTTCGTAAAATAACCGCAGAAACAAGTATGTATGTCTCCGCGGTTAAAAACTAATTTTAAAAAAATGAAAATTATGAATATCTTAGGATTTGTCCCGGACGTATGCGCATTGTCTTGCGTATGTGGTTGAGCTTACAGATGGCGTCAACCGTCGTGCCGTATCTTCTCGCGATACTATCGAGCGTCTCACCCTTAACAACCTTATGATAGAGTATATCGCCCGACTCGGCAACAGTGGCATTATTGGTATCGGCACTTATACCGAGCACCTGCTCGCGGGTGTATCCCCCTGAACCGATCTTACCGCGCAGACGTGTTGCCTCATGCGATTCGGTTTCATACGTGGCTTTGTTGTAATCATAGAAATCGCCTGTCACGTCTTGTTCACGGAAATCGAACATCAGTGCGGGATTGAGCGCCACGCCGCAAAGACGGGTCTCGAAATGGAGATGCGAGCCCGTGCTTCGGCCTGTGTTTCCGCCGAGTCCTATCACATCGCCGGCCTTCACCTCCTGTTCTTCGTCCACAAGCTGTTTGGAGAGATGGCCGTACAACGTCTCGAGCCCGTTGTTGTGGCGTATCACGATGTATTTGCCATATCCGCCACGGTTGTATTTCACCATGCGCACCTTGCCGCTGAATGCAGCGCGGATGGTATCTCCGATATACACTTTGATGTCCAGTCCTTCGTGACGGCGTCCCCATCTGGGACCGAAATTACTGGTTATGGCACGGCTCGGAGTAGGCATACAGAAATGGCGCAGGTCGATACGGAACCGGTCGGGAATGGCTGTTGCCTTGTGAGCGTATGTGTTGTTCCAGTCGTCATAGAGATCGGCGGCCGGCAGTTCAAAACTCTCTTTTACGGTGAGATTTTTCAGCATGATTGTGTCCACGGATTTCATTTTACGGTCTACAGGTGCTTGTCGGGCAAGCAAATCTTGTCCAAAGAGCGGTGTAGATGAAATAACAAGCGACACAAATATAGCGAATGTCTTAATAGGTCTTCTTAAATTCATAATAACATTTAGCTGTCCGATACAAACAAAATGGAATTGGATATTCCATCAAAAGGCAGATGATACCGAACAAGAGAATAATTAAAAATTTCAAAAACGTTACAAAGATAAGAAAAAATTCCGTAACTGTCTCATCATTAACAGTCTTTATCCATTTTCACACAATGTTTTATGATTTATTATCATTCCGAATGATATTTTCAGAGGTATGAAAATGGTTGTTGGAGTAATTCTTTCGTGGATAAACTGGGTCAACTTATAGCGGCCCAATTGATGTTGGTATCGCGCAGTTCGCGCAGTCTGTTCCACAGCATGGCGTTGGCCGGACAGTCGCAAGTGGGGTCGGCATCGATAATCTTGCGCGCCTCATCGCGGGCGAGTTGCACGAGCTGACCGTCACGGGCGATATCCGCAATCTTCAGGTCGAACGCCATGCCGCTCTGCTGTGTGCCCTCGAGGTCGCCCGGGCCGCGCAGCTTGAGATCGGCCTCGGCTATGCGAAAACCGTCATTGGTGTCGCACATGATGTCGATACGTTTGCGGGTGATGTCCGAGAGTTTGTGTCCGGTGACGAGGATGCAATAACTCTGGTCGGCTCCACGGCCCACCCTGCCGCGCAACTGGTGCAGCTGCGAGAGTCCGAAACGCTGGGCATCGAGTATCACCATGACCGATGCGTTGGGCACGTTGACGCCCACCTCGATGACCGTTGTGGCCACAAGGATATCCGTTTCGCCACTGACGAATTTCTTCATCTCCTCGTCTTTCTCGGCCGGTCGCATACGTCCGTGCACCTTGCTGAGCTTGAATTCGGGGAAGATATCGCACAGGGCGTTGTATCCTTCTTCCAGATTCTTCAGGTCGCTCTTTTCACTTCCGCTGATGAGAGGAAATACGATGTATGCCTGACGACCCATGTTGATTTGCTTGCGGATGCCGTCATAGAGGCTCGTCGTGCGGTCATCGTATTTGTGAATGGTGTGTACCGGTTTGCGGCCGGGTGGCAGTTCGTCGATGACACTGACGTCCAGATCGCCGTAAATGGTCATCGCCAACGTGCGGGGAATGGGAGTGGCGGTCATCACAAGCACATGAGGAGGATTGTCACTCTTGCTCCACAGCCGTGCGCGCTGGGCCACTCCGAAACGGTGTTGCTCGTCGATGACAGCCAGTCCGAGACTCGAGAAGCGCACGTTATCTTCTATCACGGCATGTGTGCCG
Source organism: uncultured Prevotella sp. (assembly GCA_905202125.1). GTDB lineage: Bacteria > Bacteroidota > Bacteroidia > Bacteroidales > Bacteroidaceae > Prevotella. Next base: position 13,993 of record CAJKQX010000052.1, on the reverse strand, counting down.
ACAAGGATATTGACACGACCTGAGAGAAGTCCGTCAAGCACAGGTTTCCTTCGGCCGGCCGAGACGCTGCCTGTGAGCAGTTCGACGGTCACGGGCATGTCGCCGAGAAAATCTTTGATGGTCTGATAATGTTGCTCGGCCAATATCTCTGTGGGAGCCATGATACAGGCCTGGAAACCGTTATCGACGGCGATGAGCATGGCCATGAGCGCCACGAGGGTCTTGCCCGAGCCCACATCCCCTTGCAAGAGACGGTTCATCTGTGATCCCGAGCACATGTCGCTACGTATCTCGTGCATCACGCGTTTCTGTGCTCCGGTGAGCAGGAAGGGCAAATGATCGTTGTAGAACGACATGAACACGTCGCCCACCTTTCTGAAAATGTATCCACGATATTTGCGCCGTTGGTCACTGGCATAGCGCAGGATATTGAGCTGGACATAAAACAGTTCCTCGAATTTGAGCCTCTCCCGCGCGCGCTGCATGCTCAGCGTGTTGTCAGGATAGTGCACATTGCGCATGGCACTGTCGCGCGACACGAGATGCAACGGACCGGTGATGAACGGCGGAAGGGTCTCTGCGAGCGGCTCGGAGAGCTTGGCAAGCATCGATTTCACCATCTTCTCGATGGCCCGTGAGGTCAGTCCCATTTTCTTCATGCGCTCCGTCGTGATATAATAAGGTTGCATACCCATCGACGAGAGTTGCAGTTCCGACGCCTCTTCCATCTCGGGATGGGCCACCTGAAAGCGTCCTCCATATACCGTGGGACGTCCGAACACCACATACTCCTTGTCGCGACGATAGTTCTTGTAGACATATTGTGCACCGCTGAACCACACCAGATCGACCACGCCTTCGCCATCGGAGAAATGGGCGACCACGCGTTTCTTGCGCGGTCCCATGTCAAACTCCTCAAAACTGAGTATGCGCCCTTTGATCTGAACGAACGGCATATCGGACGTGAGTTCGCGAATGCGATAGACACGACTGCGATCGACATACTTGTAAGGATAATACTCCAGCAGGTCGCGCCACGTGTTCATGCCAAGCTCCTTGCTCAACATTTCCTTGCGGCGAGGCCCTACGCCGGGCAGATAGGTGATGTCCTGGTTGAGTATGTCGTTGATTTGTGTCATCTGTCGAGCAGCATTTCAGCTATTTTCAGATCAAAGGGAGTTGTTATCTTGATATTTTCGCGGTTGCCGTCGACCATCGTCACGGCATGTCCGGAGGCCTCCACCACCGACGCGTCGTCAGTGAACTCCTCGCGGTAGGGCACATCGAAAGCCCGCTTGGCAATGGCGATGTCGAACACTTGAGGTGTCTGCACCACGCGATAGTTGCTCCGCAGCACGTTGTGACCACCTTTTTCATCGTTCACAAGACGCAAAGTGTCCACCACGGGGCACACGGGGATGGCAGCGCCATCGGTGCGGGCGGCGGCGTAACAGCGCTGTATGACCTCCTGAGAGACAAACGGGCGCACACCATCGTGTATGCCCACCGTACCCGACACGTCATCGGGGATGGCACGTAGGCCGTTGAGCGAAGAGTGGAAACGCGTTTCACCGCCATTCACAATCGTGTGAGGCACGTCAAAACCATATTCCGCGCACAACCGCCGCCAATAGTCCTGCTGATGCTCCGGGAGCACGAGTATGATGGATATGGAGGCATCGTGACGGGCAAACCGCTCGATGGTACGCATCAGGACGGGGCGTCCGCCCACGGGCAGAAACTGCTTGGGCACATCGGCTCCCATGCGCAGGCCCTTGCCTCCGGCCACTATTATCACATAATCCATAATCGTTGTATGGAGCGTTAAAAGTCTGTAACACCCATACCCGAAGCCACCTCGCTGGCTTTATCCTCTCCTGCGAGCAGCGCGAGCAGACGCAGGGCGTATGGCAATGCGGCGCCCGGACCGTTGCCGGTGATGAAAGGGCCGTCCACGGTCACGCGTTCGGCCGTGTATTCGGCACCGTCGAGATATTTCTCAAAACCGGGATAGCAGGTGGCGCGGCGTCCTCTGAGCAATCCGAGACGACCCGGTACAAGGGGCGCGGCACAAATGGCACCGATATATCCGCCACGCGACGCATGGGCCATGATGACCTCGCGAAGTCCTTCGTGGGCATCGAGCGTGGCCGAGCCCGGCATGCCGCCGGGAAGCAACAGCATCGTAGCGTCATCGAAACGGGCATCGTCAAAGAGGATATCGGCGCACACGGTGACACCGTGGGATGTCTGCACATACTCCGACCCGGTGACGCTCACCGTCTGTATCTCTATTCCGCCGCGACGCAACACGTCTACCGGGGCAAGGCCTTCGATATCTTCGAAACCGTCGGCCAAAAATTCATAAACCTTTATCATAATGTATTGTCAATAAGAATACTTAATATATGCAAACTTACACATTTTTTCGCAGAACAGGGAGAAAACACGGCGCAACATCCGATTTTTTTATTCTTCCCGGCATCCCTTGCCACCAATCTTCACCAGTGGCCGAATGACTATCCGGGATTATTGACTCCGCAAGCGAAATAACGCCACAACGGGGCGGCCATGAGGGCTTGCACGAACTCGCCGCGGCGCAACATCGCCACCACTTCATCGCGCATGAGCAGATGCACCTCTACATCCTCTGTGGCGTCGAGATGTTGTCCGGCAACTTTCTCCACGCCCGTGGCCAGAAAACACCACGTGGTGTTGGTGTGCGTAGACGCGTTGGCCGACAGGGACATCAGCTGCCTCCACTCGCCGCCGGCAAAACCCGTTTCCTCGAGCAGTTCGCGACGGGCCGACTCTTCGGGGCTCTCGCCCTCCTCGCACACGCCGGCGCACAACTCAAACGAGGTGCGCCCCGCGCCGTGACGATACTGCCTGACGAGAACGAAACGGCCGTCGCGCGTTATGGCGATGACATTCACCCAGTCGGGATATTCCAATACGTAATACTCGTCATTCACCCGTCCGTCGGGCAGACGCACCGTGTCGCGACGGGCCGTGAGCCACGGACGACGGATAAGGTATTCGCTGCCGAGCAGCTCCCATTTCATATCTTTCAATCGGTCCATATCTGATAAATCGTTTAACCCAAAACAACCATGAACTCTAATGCGATTTGGGTTAAGACAAAATCGGTCATCGGAACGACAAGTAGTACAAATGTGAACGTTCAGACTACTTGTCGTTGCGATGCTATCAGGGATTATTCGCCGAGTTCGGGATAAGCCAGCGACACCCGGATTTCGCCGAGAGCGTGGGGCGCAATCTCGTCGGACATATATATAAAGGTGACGCTGTCGGGACCGAGAATGAAATTATCGGGCACATAAGCATCGGAGAAGGCAAACACGCCGATATTCTTCAAGCCCTCCATGTCCTTAACCTTGTATTCGGACAGGAGTTTGTCTATAATCTTGCTTTGGATGACACTGTCAGGAGTATTGACAAAAGCATTATCCTTCTGGATACATACGCCTGTGGCAGTATCAAAATTCATGGCCACGGTAAAGCTCGAGCCGTGGGCTCCACCGGTATATGAATAGCCCTCGATGATGTAGTTCACGATATTGTCACGGCCGTTGATGACCTTTGTATTGACCACGTACTCATAGTTGCTCGAAGCTCCGAGCACACCTGCGCGAGCCAGTTCGGCACATTCCTCCTTGTAATACTTGATATAAGAAACGACAAATGAGTCTTTGGCCTGCTCTATCGTCTGACCCGTGGGAGCGTCATCGGCCGGCTTATACATATTGTCGTTGAACAAATATTTGATGATAGAGTCGTTTATCAGGTCCGAGTTTGGTCCTTTTGCGCACAGGATATTGAGTTTCAACTCACAGCGTGGCGAGTCCTCGGCATCACTGAATGGGACAATGGTGTCCACATTGATGGTATCGAAAGACAATGTGTCAGCATCGGTCATTGCCTTGCCCGATCCGCCACACGAATGCATCACCGTCATCGCAAAGCCAATAAGGGCGATGATCGAAAATAATGATTTTCTCATAAGAATATAATTTTGGTTATTGTCAATTAAGTTACTGATTGAGGTTAAACACCTTCGTCACCTCGCCCTTGTAAGAGTTTATCCTTATCCTCACGGCATCGGCATTGATATCACTCAGTCTCACGCTGGCCCAACCGCGCACCGAATAGTATTCGGGTATGCTGCCCTGGTCGTGATACAAACGCAGTTCGGCACATCGGCTGCCATCGTCCATGATGGTCGTACCGTCCACTATGATGCCCAGCGAATGCTTGGCGGCATCGTCGTCCGTGCGTCCCGTCTTCAGCGAGAAACCGATATTCAGGTATTTCTTGTTCAGCGACAGCCATACACTCTCAAAGGTAAGAGGATCTGTCTTTATCTTCTCATATTCCTCCTCATCCACCGCCGGCAGCACAGGAACCCTCACTGCCGACACCACAGAGGCTCCGATGACAGACGATGACGTCGCCACCGGATTGTAATAGAGCAATGCCCGATACGTCGAGTCGGCTTTGGTCATCCACGAGAGGGTGAAAGGGTTGTCGACAATCAGCTGTTCCGAATTATCAGTCACGGCATAGTCGGCCCGCTTGTTTTTGTCGGCATGAATCTCGACAAATTCCGCCCGCATCTTGGAATATTTGCCATCGCCCGTGTCGTAGCCGTCCGTCGTACACCCGACAACCGACAGCAATATCATCAACACGATATAAAAACCGCACGTTCTCTTCATTCTCCGTTAGTCTTTATGTTTCTTAGTTCTTTATTATGTAAAAAAACAAGAGCCGTCACATCCTCCGTGATGCCGATATTCAGCCTCAGTCGGCATTCTTGAGCGTTGAGAGATAATTGCGGGCGGGATTGGCATACATCTCCATCATGCGTTCGCGCAGGAAAGGCATATCAGGATTGGGTATCTGTATCTTTGCCAACTGACCGTCGATATATTTGCAGAAAATTTCCTTCTCGGCCTCGGTATAATGTCCGGCGCAAGCCGAAGAGCCCTCGAGAATGTCGAGTGCAACATAGTTGCCGGGATACATCATGTAGTTACTGAATATGTTCTCGTCGATATGGGATGCCACTGCCGTGTAGAATTCGGTCTTTGTCATCGTGCGTCCGTTCTCCTCGAGCCATGCGTCAATGCACGGAGCGGCCTTGTAGAAGATACGTCCCTTGTAGCCCATGATACCGGTGTACATGCTCAGCACATCGTCCTGCGCACTCTTCTTCCACCCTTCGATGTCACGTTTGAACTGGAATTCCTGCGCCTTGAGATAGTCGCACGGGTCGTACTCGTAGGATATGGACAGCGGCACGATGTGCAGGGCAGACAGATTGTCCACCTGATTGCCGTCTCCCCCCATCGAGAGCATCTTGAGCACCGACTCCTGCGTACGGTCGTCCGAGTTTTTGGCGCGTCCCTCGCGCTGCGCTATCCACACATTGTCTTTCTTGTGTCCGATAACGAAATGAATGTACTCAGAGAGTCGCTTGCTGGCTATGAGCGTCTGGCGGAGCGACAGTCCGCGCTCCACGATGAACGCCTTGTTGAGCCGTGCCAGGTCTTTCACCCACGGCAACGAGAGCAGATTGTCGCCGATAGCTATCTCGCAGGTAGTGTCAAAACCGTTGTCGATGAGCAGTTTGGAGAGAAACGCCGAGTCAAGCACTATGTCACGGTGATTGCTCACAAACGTGTAATTACGACGATTGTCGATGGCTGAGAAATCGCTTTGGCATCCACGACTGGCTTTTGCGAGCAGATTCTCCAAAAAGCCGTAGCTGAACGCCTTCTGAAAATCGAGTGCTGTCTTGCACGAGTGCATCCCGGCCGACAGTTCATCTATCGTTTTGTCCGGGAAGAGATAGGCCATAACCTGTCTGAACTGATCTGCTGCGAGCAGACGGTCGTACACCTCCGGCAGTTCGGCCGGTTCGAATGGACGTATGGCGTCAAACTTTCTCAATAATTCGGTATCATTCATAATCAATAGGTTTGTGTTGATCTGTATTTATAAATTCGCATCCGCGCGCTGACACCTGCATCAAAACTGGTTCTCCACGATATCCGAGAGCACCTCCTTGATGTCCAGACCGGCAGCTCTCACCTGTTGTGGGATGAAACTCGTGGGAGTCATTCCCGGGGTGGTATTGATTTCGAGCATATTGATCTTGTCGCAGCCATCGGCCTCTTTAGTGATGATGTAGTCGATGCGGATGATGCCGTTGCAGTGGAGTATGTCGTAAATGCGCGATGTGAGTTCGGCCACGCGGCGCGCCGTGTCATCATCGATACGTGCCGGAGTGATCTCCTGCACCTCACCGTTGTATTTGGCATTGAAGTCGAAAAACTCGTTTTGGGTCACCACCTCGGTTGCGGGAAACACCACCGACTTGTTCTTTGTCTTGTAGCATCCTATCGAAATTTCGGTGCCATCGAGATAACCCTCGATCATCACCTCATCGCTCTCCATGAACGCCACGCGCAGAGCGGGAGCTATCTGGTCCGCGTTTTTCACCTTCGACACACCGAAACTACTACCGTCGGCAGCCGGTTTGACGAAGCAGGGCATACCCACGCGCTGTTCAATCTCGGCTTCGCTGTATTTATGCTCCTCACCTCGGCGTATCAGCATGCTCGGTGCCACGTTCACGCCGTAGCCACGCAGATAACCGTTGAGCACGTATTTGTCGAATGTCAGAGCCTCGACCAGCAGACTGCTTGTGCTGTATGGCATACCGATAAGGTCGAAATAGCCCTGCATGATGCCATTCTCGCCTGGGGTGCCATGAATGGTGATATAAGCATAGTCGAACGATTGGCGTTTGCCATCGACGGTATATGAGAAATCGTTCTTGTCTATCGGAGCAGTATCGCCATTGTCCAGATGCACATTCCATGCAGTGCCTTTGATATCCACGATATGCACGTTGTAACGTTCCTTGTCGAAAAACGAATAGAGGCCGTGAGCCGAATTCATCGATACATCATGTTCTGACGAGTTGCCGCCACAAACGATTGCGATATTTCTTTTTATTGTTTCCATCTTCAATTATATAGTATCTTTATTGTTGTTTTATTCGAATGTGTTATTGGTTGTGCCCTCCACGTATCCGCGCCATTTGCGTATGAGGGCGTCCATATCGTCGGGTAGCGGCGATGTGAAATCCATCTGTTGTCTGGAGACGGGATGCACGAATCCTAATGTGCGGGCATGCAGTGCCTGACGGTTGCACAGTTTGAAACAGTTCTGGATGAATGCCTTGTACGAGGAACTGCGATTGCCGCGCAATATCTCGCATCCGCCGTAGCGCTCGTCGGCAAAAAGCGGATGACCGATATGGCGCATGTGGGCGCGTATCTGATGTGTACGGCCCGTCTCGAGGATGCATTCCACGAGCGTAACATACCCGAAACGCTCTATCACGCGGTAATGCGTGACAGCCTCCTTGCCTATGCCCGACTCCGGCGAATAGACGGTCATGCGCAGACGGTCTTTCGGATCGCGGGCTATGTTTCCCTCTATGCGCCCTTCGTCCTCGTTGAAATTGCCCCACACCAGGGCGTTGTAGCTGCGGTGGGTGGTTTTGTTGAAGAACTGTACGCCCAGACTTGTCTTGGCACGAGGGGTCTTGGCGATGACCAGCAGTCCGCTGGTATCCTTGTCAATGCGGTGCACCAGTCCCACTTCGGGGTCGTTGGGGTCGAATGACTTGACGTCTTTCATGTGCCATGCCAGAGCGTTGACGAGCGTTCCCGTGAAATTACCCACACCGGGATGCACCACGAGACCCGCCGGTTTGTTGACCACCATCAGGTCGTCGTCCTCATAAACCACGTCGAGCGGTATGTTCTCAGCCTGTATGGAGGTGTCGTGACGCGGACGGTCGAGCATGAGTGTGACCACATCGCCGGGCCTTACCTTGTAGTTGCTCTTCACAGGTTGCCCGTTCACATGCACAAAACCGGCATCGGCGGCTTTCTGTATGCGGTTACGGCTGGAGTGTTGCATCTTGATGCACATGTACTTGTCCACACGCAGCAGTTCCTGTCCCTTGTCCACCTCAAACCGGAAATGCTCATACAATTGACCGTCGTCTTCCAGTTCGTCGATATCTTCTATATTATCAGTCATTTTTGTTCTCGTTCTTTTATCAATGGAAATATGTGGCCACGGATGATGCGGCTCGCCCGGAGAGTTTTACTCCGAAGATGTCACCACCTGAAACTCGTCCACATCACCTTCTTCCTCAATCTCCATATCATCGGCATCAACGTATTCCACGCTGTCGGCCTCGTCGCGCATACCGTTTCCGGTCTGTATGACAAGGACATCCTCCACGGATATGCGGTCGCCCGCATCGACCTGACGTCCCCGTACGAGCACACCGTACACCCAGTCCTTCTCGCCGGGCACATACTGCGGTGCACCCACCTTGAAACCCATGGCGCGCAGCTTGGCGGTGGCCTCACGTAGCGAACTGTTGTCCACTATGTCGGGCAATGCCAATGTGGGCGAGTGGGCTGCGTTGATTATCACAGTGATGGTACGCCCCATCTTGACTTCCGATTTGGCCTCGGGGGTCTGCTCGAGAATGCAGTCGGCAGGAAATGATTTGACGTATCCCGTATCGCTCACCACGACATTGAGCCCCATACTCATGAGCAAATGGCGCGCATCGGCAAACGACTTGCCACGCACATCAGGCACACTGACCACCTCACCATGACGGGTGTAGACATCGAGAGCGTATTTCACGCCAAATATCAACAGTCCGACCACTACCATCATAGCAAAGACATTGCCCCAGAGATATCGGCTTTTGAACCTATCGAGAAATTCGGATGGTTTCATTCTTCATCTATTTTTGTACAAAGATAGCATTTAGACGGGAAAACGCAAAATAAATAATACTTTTTTAATTGTATGCCCGTCGCTTGCGCAGCATGTCCGCGACGATTTAGTACAAAGCCTTTGTACCGGCAGTACAAGAACTTTGTACCGACAGTACAGGAACTTTGTACTGCCGGTACAAGGTTCCTGTACGAATTTGGTATTAATACAATGGAATCCTCACCATGTCGCCATAAATAAATAAGATGACGTAATAAAAAGATTCATCACTCCAAATTCAGAATAAACGACAGAAAGCCTGCTTGCAAAAAACCATAAAGACAGCAAGGAACAGAGCCGTGGTCTGTTCCTTGCTGTCTTAAGAATGTACTGAAAGAAATTCTCTCCCGGAATTATTTTCCGTGGTGCTCGTCTGATACAGTCAGTTTTTTGCGACCATGAGCACGACGCGATGCTAATACGCGACGACCATTCTTTGTTGACATTCTCTCACGGAAGCCGTGCTTGTTCACTCTTCTTCTGTTGTGAGGCTGAAACGTTCTTTTCATTGTCTATTTTATTTTATTTGTTATTATTCACACTTTGGGCTGCAAAATTAGTCATTTCTTTTCAAACAGCCAAAAATAATGCGTTTTTTAGCTTAATAATTTAGGTTTTTTTCTAAATTTACCGTAACTTTGCAGCGAAATACAAACGGATTTGAATATTTCAAGTAAACAATAATTATATATGATCAATTCACAAGACATTAAGAACGGAACATGCATCCGCATGGACGGCAAACTGTTTTTCGTTATCGAGTTCTTGCACGTGAAACCCGGAAAGGGCAACACTTTCATGCGTGTAAAACTGAAGAACGTAGTTGACGGTCGTGTGCTCGAGCGTCGCTTCGACATCAGCGAAAAGTTGGAAGATGTGCGCGTTGAGCGTCGCCCGTACCAGTATCTCTACAAAGAGGGCGAAGACTACATCTTCATGAATCAGGAGACTTACGACCAGATTCCAATCGGTCACGAGCTCATCACAGGTGTCGATTTCATGAAGGAAGGCGACATCATCGAGGTGGTTTCCGACGCATCAAACGAGACTGTGCTCTTCGGCGAAATGCCTGTTAAGACCAACCTGCGCATCACTCACTCCGAGCCGGGTATCAAGGGCGATACAGCCACCAACGCCACAAAACCTGCGACTCTTGAGACGGGCGTTGAGGTACGCGTACCTCTCTTCATCAACGAGGGCGACCTCATCCAGGTTGACACTCGCGACGGCAGCTATCTGCAGCGCGTAAAGGAATAATACAATCCATACATGAAATAAAAGTGAAATGGTGATATACGTTCGTGTCTTCACCCTTTCACTTTTTTGTTTACAATCTATTCATGCTACACTTTAAACCACATCCCGCATTATGAAATACAGTTTCGTCATTCCGGTCTACAATCGTCCCGAAGAGATAGATGAACTATTGCAAAGCCTCACTGCACAGAGCGTGAACGATTTTGAAGTGATTGTCGTGGAGGACGGGTCATCGACAACATGCCAAGACGTATGCGCCAAGTACGAAACGTCGCTTGACCTGCACTATTATTATAAGGAGAACGGCGGTCCCGGACTCGCCCGCAACTACGGAGCAGAACACTCACAGGGCGACTATCTCATCATTCTGGACAGCGATGTGGTACTGCCCGAGGGTTATCTCGAGGCCGTCGACAACGAGCTGAACGCCAATCCGGCAGACGCATTCGGCGGTCCCGACCGCGCACACGACTCGTTCACGCCCACACAAAAAGCCATCTCCTACTCCATGACGTCATTTTTCACTACGGGCGGGATACGCGGTGGTAAGAAAAAACTGGACAAGTTCTATCCCCGATCGTTCAATATGGGCATCCGGCGCGAGGTGTACAGCGGGCTCGGAGGTTTTTCGCGCATGCGCTTCGGCGAGGATATCGATTTCAGTCTGCGCATATTCGAGGCGGGATACCGATGCCGACTGTTTCCCGAGGCATGGGTATGGCACAAACGTAGGACTGATTTCAAGAAATTCTTCCGACAGGTATTCAACAGCGGGATAGCACGCATCAATCTGCACAAGAAACATCCCGGATCGCTCAAGGCGGTGCATCTGCTACCCACGGTCTTCACGGTGGGAGTGACAGGATTGCTATTGGCCGCAGCCATACTGATGTGTTGGATACCGCTGATACCTATTGTGGCTTACATGCTGTTGGTATTTGCCGACGCGACGAGGGTGAACCGTAGCATCACCATCGGCCTGAGGAGCATCGTGGCGGCCTTCGTGCAGCTCACGGGATACGGTCTGGGATTCATTCAGGCGTGGTGGAGACAATGCGTGAAGGGCAAGGACGAGTTTCAGGCTTTCGAAAAGACATTCTATAAATGACCGACAAGCTCAACATCAACCAGTGGGCCGAAGAGGACCGTCCGCGCGAGAAGCTCATGCGGCTGGGTCCGGAGGCTCTCTCCAACGCCGAACTGCTGGCCATACTGATTGGTTCGGGATCGACTCGGGAGAGTGCCGTCGACCTGATGAAACGTATCCTCACCGACTGCAATAACAGCCTCAACACCCTGGGAAAGAAAGGCATCGGGGAGCTCACCGCATACAACGGTGTGGGCGAGGCCAAAGCCATCACCATACTCGCGGCCTGCGAATTGGGCAAGCGTCGGCAGATGGAGAAGGCCGAGGAGCGTCCGCAGATGTGCTCGTCACAACATATCTACGACTACATACACCCCCGCATGCAGGACCTCGATGTGGAGGAGGCTTGGGTATTGCTGCTGAACCAGAGTCTAAAACTGATAAAGGCGGTGCGCATCTCGCACGGAGGCATCAGCGAGACGGCCGTCGATGTGCGCATCATCATGCGCGAGGCCATCATCAACAACGCCGTGGCTATGGTGCTGTGTCACAATCATCCCAGCAACAACCCTAATCCGAGCGGCGAGGACGACAAACTGACTGCAAAGGTGAAAAGCGCCGGCGAGATAATGAGGATACGCCTGGCAGACCATCTGATAATCACCGACGGACGTTATTACAGCTACAACGACGAGGGACGACTCTGATAATTGAACCCCTTGAAGATTCAGATTGAAAAATCACACGATACTTTTTGCAGGACTGTCTTTTTTTCTTAACTTTGTCAAAAAGTACGAATAGCAATATGACACAGGAAGAAAAGACCAAAATCGAAGAACGTATCGTCGACATACTCCGCACCGTTTACGACCCCGAAATACCCGTAAACATTTATGACCTCGGACTCATCTACAACGTGGATGTGCAGGACGATGGCACCGTTGTGATAGACATGACCTTCACGGCGCCCACGTGCCCGGCCGCCGATTTCATCATCGAAGACGTGAGACAGAAAGTGGAGACCCTCGAACATGTCAAGACGGCCGTGGTCAATCTTGTGTTTGAGCCGGAATGGGACAAAAGCATGATGACCGAAGAGGCGAGAGTGGAACTGGGATTCGAGTAATTCCGCCGCAGGAGGTAATCCTTCGCTTTGACCAAACACCTATTTATAATGTCAGACAATCTATGGAATACAAGAACATATATTTCCTTTCCGACGCCCATCTCGGTTCGTGGGCCATACAGCACAGACGGACCCAGGAACGCAGGCTGGTGCGCTTTCTCGACAGCATCAAGCACAAGGCCGCAGCTATATATCTGCTCGGCGACATGTTCGATTTCTGGAACGAGTACAAGCTGGTCGTCCCGAAAGGCTACACGCGCTTTCTCGGCAAGATATCCGAACTGACCGACATGGGCGTGGAGGTGCATTTCTTCACCGGCAACCACGACATCTGGACATACGGATATCTCGAAGAGGAATGCGGAATGACCGTACACAAACAGTCGCTCACCACCGAGATCTATGGCAAGGTGTTCTTCCTGGCCCACGGCGACGGTCTGGGCGACCCGGACAACAAATTCAAGTTGCTGCGCAAGGTGTTCCACAACCGCACGTGCCAATTCCTTCTCAACACCATTCATCCCCGCTGGGGCATGCAGTTGGGACTGTCGTGGGCGCGGCATAGCCGACTCAAGCGCGAGGACGGAAGCGAACCTACGTACATGGGTGAGGACAAAGAGTATCTCGTCTTGTTCACCAAAGAATACATGAAGAATCATTCTGACATCGACTATTTCATTTACGGACACCGACATATCGAACTGGACATCATCCTCTCGCGCAAGAGCCGCATGATGATATTAGGCGACTGGATCTCGCAGTTCACCTATGCCGTGTTTGACGGTGAGCACATGTTCCTCGAGGAATATTCCGAAGGCGAAAGCAAACCATAACCTAAAATAAAGCCAACAAAATGTTTACATTCAAAAGAATCATTTTCTCTGCGGTATGTGCATTGTTTATGAGCAGCACATTATCGGCACAGAATCATGCCGACTTTGCCAATTACCGACGTTATGCGGCCGAGAATGCCAAACTGGGCAAGCCTGCCAAAGGCGAGAAACGTGTGGTATTCATGGGCAACTCCATCACTGAAGGATGGGTCATGACGCATCCCGAGTTTTTCAAGAAACACGGTTACATCGGCCGTGGCATCGGCGGACAGACCTCCTATCAGTTCCTGCTGCGTTTCCGCGAGGACGTGCTCAACCTGCAACCTAAGGTGCTCGTGCTGAACTACGGCACCAACGACATAGCCGAGAACACCGGTCCCTACAACGAGGACATCACCTTCGGCAACATCGTCTCGATGGTGGAGTTGGCCCGTTACCACAAGATCAAGGTGATACTCACCTCCACCCTGCCCGCCCGCAATTTCGGATGGCGTCCGAGCGTGACCGACGGCATGCAGAAGATACGCAGCCTCAACGCACGTGTGAAGGCTTACGCCAAAGCCAACAAGATACAATACGTGGACTATTTCGGTGCCATGCTGGCCGAGGATGGCGAGGGCATGGACTCACGGCTTACTCCGGAGACGGTGCATCCCAACGGTGCGGGATATGTCGTAATGGAAGCACTCATCGTACCGGCAATCAACAAAGAGCTTTAACACGAAGAGGGCTTCAACCCGAATCGGTCATTAGAGTTCATGGCTGTTTTGGAGATTATATTTGTTG
>CAJKQX010000051.1 GCA_905202125.1 uncultured Prevotella sp. | reverse complement strand
TTGCGAAAGGGGCCCTTTTGGAGTGCGAAAGGAACCCTTTCGGGAGGCAAAAGGGCCCCTTTCGGAACCCAAGTCGGGCACTTTTTGGAGACATTTTCGTGGTTTTTCAAGATTTTTGAGGCTTTCGGGAATACATAAATCATGCAGCGCGCTGATATACAAACATTTACGTAAACTGTCGAAATTCCGGTGTATTTCGGCCGAGCAACCGTCTCGCTCGAAAATATCGCAAAAATGGGATGCAATTTTAACATTTCCGGCCGAGATAGTTGCGTATTCTTAATTATCTCGACGTATGTGGGGCTCAAGATTAACATTTCACTCCAAATATCGGGTTCGCGAATTTCAAAAAGCAAGTGCAAATTTAGTTTATCAAGAATTCTTAAACATTTGCTGAATAGTTACACATGTAGCATGCCGTCATATCACACCAAAATGTCTTAACGCCACGGCCATGCCGTCGTCGTCGATATGAGCCGTCACATAGTCGGCCGCCATCTTCACGTCGGGCGTGGCGTTGCCCATGGACACACCGATGCCTGCCCGGCGTATGATGGGCAGGTCGTTGCCGCCGTCGCCCAAAGCCATAGTGGATGCCACATCGATATTCTCGTGTCGGGCCACGGTGAGGAGTCCCCGGCCTTTGTCGGCCCTCGCCGATGTGATGTCGCAAAAGTCGGGATGCCATCTCGCGGCGTTGTATCCGGGCAGTCCGTCCAACAGTTCACGCTCGGTGGCGATGTCGGCGAACGGAGTGATTTGCAGGATACTGTCATGCATTATATCGTCAAGAGCCATCGACAGACATTCGTGCCCTATGTTGAGCATGTCTACCATCAGACGGTCGGTCTGGGCGGTGGCGTTGAGCATACAGTTGCCGTGAATGCCCATGATGACGCAGGGTATATGTCTTTTAATGATGAAATCTACCATCCGTGCGGCATCCTCATTATCTATATGTTCCGTGCCGAGTATCTCCCCGTTTATCTCGCAACAAGCGCCGTTGACGGTGATATATCCGTCTACGAGATGTTCTATCTCGCCTATGTTGTTGATAAAACTCCTGGGACGTCCGGTCGATATGAATATTTTCACTCCCCGTCGCTTGGCTTCGGCAAGAGCCGTGACGGCCGAAGGGGGTATGCGGTGGGTACGGAAACTGACGAGTGTGCCGTCAATGTCGGAAAATATGGCTTCTATTCTGTTCATGTGTGATGTAGGTATGTGCGGGTGCAAAATTACAAAATACTATCATCATATCGGCCCTCCGCCACCACAAAATCAAGTGTCGGCATCATGTCGGGTTTAGAAAAAACCGCTCGGAACACCTGATTGTCATGGTTTTTCCGTAATTTTGCATATAGGAATAATGTTGTCAATGAATGCGGCAACACATTTAACACTATATTCTTATGAACGAAAAGACACAACTGGCATGGCAGATAATTGAGACTACGGGCACGAGCCTCTTCCTTACGGGAAAGGCGGGGACGGGCAAGACCACATTCTTGCGCCGTCTGAAAGAGCAGTCATCCAAGAATGTGGTTGTGGTGGCGCCCACGGGCATTGCAGCCATCAATGCCGGCGGTGTGACGATACATTCGTTTTTTCAGTTGTCAACGGCTCCGCACGTGCCCGGTATGTCTGTGGACAAGCAGTCGGGACAATACAGGTTCAGCAAAAACAAGGTGCGTCTCATCCGTGCCATCGATGTGCTCGTAATAGACGAGATAAGCATGGTGCGGGCCGATGTGCTCGATGCCGTCGACGAGGTGTTGCGCAGGTTTCGCCGCAACTCGATGCCCTTTGGCGGTGTGCAACTCGTGATGATAGGCGATCTCGGACAGTTGGCACCCGTGGCCACCGATGAAGAGTGGCAGCTCATCAGTCGTTACTATGACACGGCCTATTTCTTCAGCAGCATGGCTCTGCGCCGGACGAGCTATTCGGTGGTGGAGTTCACACACGTGTACCGGCAAAACGACACCGCCTTTCTGGATCTTCTCAACAAGGTTCGCGATAATAAGGTTGACGACGCGGCCCTTGACATGCTCAACAGCAGATACATCCCCTCTTTCGTGCCCAACCCCAAAGACGGTTACATACGCCTGACCACACACAACAATCTTGCACAGCGGGTCAATGAGGCCGAACTGGACAAGTTGCCGGGCCGTTCGTTTTCCTATACGGCGCGGGTCGAGGGCAAGTATCCCGAATACATGTTTCCCACGGATGAGGAACTCAAACTCAAGAAAGGAGCGCAGGTGATGTTCGTCAAAAACGACTCGTCGGCCGAGAAACGATACTACAACGGAATGATTGGTACCGTATGCGACATCGACGATCGTGGATTCAGTGTGCGCCCTAAAGGGTCGGACGACACCATCGATGTGACGCCCGAGCAGTGGGAGAACTGCCGGTATGTGGTGGATGAGAAGACCGGTGAGATACGCGAAGAGGTGGACGGCATCTTCGTGCAGTTCCCCATCAAGACGGCGTGGGCCATCACCATACACAAGAGTCAGGGCCTGACGTTCGAGCATGCCATCATCGACGCCTCGATGTCTTTCGCGCATGGGCAGACCTATGTGGCCCTGAGCCGTTGCAAGTCGCTTGAGGGTATGGTGCTGAGCCGACCCCTCGGTCGCAAGGCTTTCATACGCGACGGGGCCGTGGACAATTATGTGGCTGCCGCATCCGACCGTTTGCCGTCCGCCACCGACCTCAGCGACATGCAGCGCAGATACTGCCTCACGGTGATAGCCGACCTTTTCGATTTCACGTCCGTGACCTCTCTGTTTTATACAATGATGCGCATCATGACCGAACATTTCCAGCGCACCTACCCCAAGTTGACGTTGGAGTATAAGGCCCGCAACGAGTTGCTCACCCGCAACGTGACGGATGTGGCCGGGAAATTTCATCATCAATACGAGCGTCTCATCCTGACGGTCGACGATTATGCCGGCGATCTATTGCAGGAGCGACTGGCCAAAGCGGCAGCTTATTTCCTGCGCGAGCTCACCGATGTGGATATCTTTTTGGAAAAGGGTGGGGTGAAGACTGAGAACAATGCACTCCGGCAACGCATCGACGAGACTATGACATCGCTGAAGGAGAGTCTCGACCTCAAACTGAAGCTCCTTGTGTATATCTCGATGCACGGATTTGAGGTCAATGCGTTTCTCCGTCACAAGTCGATACTTGTCTCTGGTGGTGACGAAAAGCCTGCCGGCCGTACACGCACACGCACTCGTCAGACATCAACGGTCAAACAGTCGGCATCCGCGGTAAAATCATCGGTATCCGCAAAGACAGACAAAAATACGCCGATGGATGCCATCGACGCCAACGCTCTTTGTCGTAAGGTATTCGATAAACTCACCGCATGGCGCCGCCAACTGGCCCAAGACAATAACATACCGTCCTACTGCATCATGAGACAAAACTCCCTTGAGGCCATCGCGGCTACTCTGCCCGACACGCCCGAACAGTTGGCTGCGGTGCCATATATCGGTAATCTCAGAGCAAAAAAGTATGGCTCGGATATTCTCGACATCATCCGCACGTGCCGGAAGGAGTATTCTTGATGTGGATATTTCTTAAACCCAAAACACGTGAACAGACAATACGATAACCATCATTCATGCCCATTGTCGGTCTAATGACGATTTGGGTTAAATATGAAAGCGGCATGGATGTCAATTTATATGAAAAAACAAAAAGAGGCAAACCTAAGAATTTGCCTCCTTCGTGTGTGATCCCGTTGGGATTCAAACCCAAGACCTTCAGAACCGGAATCTGACGCTCTATTCAGCTAAGCTACGGGACCAATCGTATGATTACAGATGCAAAATTAGAGAAAAAAAACGAAACAAAAGAACGCTGCGTTCATATTTTGTCTTCGGCGGCATTATTTTGACCTTTTATGAACCGTAAGATGTAACCATCGGATACTATATGAATAATCAACATGAATGCCAAGTGGTGGTATTGCATAATGTCTGTAAAAATATAAATTTATTGTCTTTTTGTAAATAAATCAATAATAAATGCTTTGTTTTGTAAATATTTTATAACTTTGCGCCGTGCAATGTGATATGGCTGGGATTAATGCCGCCGGAGTTGCGCATCAATACATATTATAAATAAGGAGAAAATGAGTAAACTGATAAAACCTGTCGGATACAGCGCGTTGCTCGATATGCGCAAGACGGAACAGGGAATCAAACTGATAAAAGATTTCTTTCAGGAGAATCTGTCCACCGAACTGCGTCTGCATCGTGTCACGGCACCCTTGTTCGTGCTCAAAGGACTTGGTCTCAACGACGACCTCAATGGTGTGGAGCGTCCCGTCACATTCCCGGTGAAGGACATGGATGAGGCTCAGGCAGAGGTGGTGCATTCGCTTGCTAAATGGAAACGTATGACGCTGGCCGACCAGCATGTGCAACCGGGTTACGGCGTCTACACCGACATGAACGCCATACGGGCCGATGAGGAGCTCGACAATCTGCATTCGCTCTACGTGGACCAGTGGGACTGGGAGGCTGTGATCACGCCCGAACAGCGCAATATCGCCTTCCTGCGCCAGATAGTGGAGCGCATCTATGCCGCCATCTTGCGCACCGAGTATCTCACGTGTGAGACTTATCCCGAGATAAAACCCTTCTTGCCGGAAAAGATACATTTCATCCATAGTGAAGACTTGCTCCGGATGTATCCCGACATGACGTCGAAAGAGCGCGAGGACGCCATCTGTAAGAAATACGGAGCGGTGTTTGTGATGGGCATCGGCGGTCAATTGAGCAACGGCGAGAAGCATGACGGGCGTGCGCCTGACTATGATGACTGGTCCACCGATACCGGTGACGGATATCAAGGACTCAATGGCGACATCCTGATATGGTATCCCGTCTTGGGACGTTCGTTCGAACTCTCGTCGATGGGTATACGAGTGGATAAGGAGGCTCTTCTCCGACAACTCGATATCGCTGGGCAGAACCGGCGCAAGGAACTCTTCTTCCACCGCCGACTCATCAACGGCGAACTGCCTCTGAGCGTCGGTGGCGGTATAGGACAGAGCCGACTGTGCATGGTCTTGCTGCACAAGGCGCATATCGGAGAAATACAGGCCAGTATATGGCCCGAGGATATGCGTCGCGAGTGTGCGGCCGCCGGTATGCCTCTGATATGATTTCTGGAATAATACAATAACATAAGACATCCACCTTTTCGGGTGGATGTCTTATGTTATGTCAGTTCGAGTTGCAGTTCGTCACACAGTTTGCGTATCGGTGCATTGTTCTCCCTCAATTGTTCGAAGAGATCCTTTCGCGTGAGGATAGGTTTGATTTCTTCGGCCTCGGCCAACCGAATCTCGAGTTGGATATTGCCGTTGCACAGGGCTTTGGCCATCGTGGCACGTATGCGACCTTTGATAGCCGACACCTGATCGAGCAGGTTCTGATTCTCAACCACCAGTTCTATGTTCGGACATACGGTGATGCGTGGCGTCATGTTCTTCATTCTCGATGCTATGCCGGTCATCTCCTTAGGCATGCGGTTGCACATCGATAGCCATTGCAATTCAAGGAAAGCCTGATCGAAAGGTTCGTTGTCGCCCTTGTTTGTGATTTCCGGTTCCGGTTGGGTCTCCTTCTTCGAAGCGTTGTTGAGTATCGAGTTGATAGTGGTGCCGATATTGTTAAGTTTCAACTTTCCGCCCATCGGACGCGCCGATGTGGTTTGAGAGGTCATGGGACGTACAGGTGTGGCGGTGGCAGTCGATGCCATCGCCGTCTTGATCAACATGTTGCCGGTAGCGGCTACCTGTACTGCCGCATTGTTGTTCCGGGACTTGCTGATGGTTTTGAACAGGGATTTCAGTCTACCGGGGCGCCGCCCCGCCCCATCGCTCTCGTCTTCCGGTTGGGTAATCTGTGCCACCTGTATGAGCGTGAGCTCCACGAGCAATCGTTTGTTGCTGCTCTGTCGGTAGTTGATGTCGCAGTTGTTGAGCAGTTTCAAGGCCTGATACAAGAATCGGGTGGGGCATTTCTTGGCCTGATTGCAGTATTTGTCGTGCTGTTGTTGGCTCACCTCGAGCAGTTTGATGGTGGACTCGTCCTTAGCCATGAGCACATTGCGCATGTGCGCAGCCAGTCCGTTGACGATGTTGCCACAGTCAAATCCTTTGGCGATGATGTCGTTGAGAAGCACCATCAGGTCGCTCACTTTGTTGTCCACAGCCATATCCGTGATACGGAAATAGTTGTCACTGTCCAGTTCGTTGAGATCCTCGATCACTTTTGCGTACGTGATATCGCCCTGACAGAAGCTCGCCGCCTGGTCGAATATGGAGAGCGCGTCGCGCATACCGCCATCCGCCTTCTCGGCAATCACGGCCAGCGCCTCGTCCTCATAGGTGATACCCTCTTTTTGGGCCACATTTTTGAGGTGGTTGATGATGCCCTGCACGGTCATTCGCTCGAAATCGTATATTTGGCAACGCGATATGATGGTGGGCAGTATCTTGTGTTTCTCTGTCGTGGCGAGGATGAAGATGACGTGAGCCGGCGGCTCTTCGAGCGTCTTGAGAAACGCGTTGAAGGCGGCGGTAGAGAGCATGTGCACCTCGTCAATGATGAACACCTTGTAGCGTCCCACCTGCGGCGGTATGCGCGTCTGTTCCATGAGCGACTTGATGTTCTCCACCGAGTTGTTGCTGGCAGCATCGAGTTCGAATATGTTGTACGACCGTTGCTCGTTGAATGCGAGGCAGCTCTCGCACTCGTTGCAAGCCTCGCCCTCGGGCGTGGGGTGCAGACAGTTGATCGCTTTTGCGAAGATACGTGCGCAGGTGGTCTTGCCCACGCCGCGCGGACCGCAGAAAAGATAGGCATGAGCCAGTTTTCCGCTACGCACGGCATTCTTCAGAGTCGTGGTGAGAGAGCCCTGGCCCACAACCGAGTCGAATGATATTGGTCTGTATTTCCTTGCTGAAACAATGTATTCGTCCATCTTGGATTAGTGTGATTTTTATTGTTTTGTTAATCAAGCGCTATGGCTTATCTTCTGCAAAGATAAATATAAAAAACGAAAATGAGTAATTACTTGTTTCAGAATCGATAATAATCGATGGTTTTGTCTGCGTTGTCTGTTATTATGTGTGAACTTAAGTTTTTTTTCGATACATTTGATTAGGAAAGTGATTTTTTTTACGTAAGTTTGCAATCAAATACAAAATGATGAAACGCTTTTTACCTATAATAAATCTCATCGGACATTATAAATATGTGATCACGATAGTCGTTGGCACATTGGTTGTGGGCTTTATCGATGAAAACAGTTTCATGAAGCGGGTGCAACTCGAACTTCAGATAAGCGACATGAAATCCGAGATAGAGCGATACAGGGCTATGCATGAGGCCGATGCCAAACAGTTGCAGGAACTCAAGCACAATCCCGATGCTTTCGCACGTATTGCGCGTGAACGTTATTTCATGAAAGCCGACGATGAGGATATTTATGTGTTGAGCGATGACGAAAACTATGAAGAGAAGAAAAATGAAACAACTGACTGATATTCAGACTTACATATTCCTCGCCGGGGGAGTATTGATGGTGATAGGTGCGGGATGCTTCGCATTCATGTGGCAACAGCAGATCATGTGCTGGGTGTATCTTGTCGGCTCTTTGATGTTCTCCACCATGCAGATCATGCAGACCTACGATGGTCGCAACAAAGCCGTGGTGAGGCTGAAAAAGATAATGACCACGGCCGATCTGTTTTTCATTATATCAGGAATATTGATGGTCGACACGGCGTACAGATTCTTGCAGAATGCGTTCACCAGTTATGTCTCTTATCTGGAGTTGGTATTCAACAAGTGGGTGTTGCTGCTCCTTGTGGCCGCCGTGCTCGAACTCTACACCATGCACAGGATTTCTTCCGAGCTGAAGGACGATGAAAAATCGGGCGAGTAGTGTTGAAAAATACTAAAAGCATCGTATTTTGTTTTAAATACCTTAAAAAAATATCCGTACATCAAGAATACATATTAACTTTGAAACGGACATTGAAAAATGTTTTAAAAACATCTTTATGAACAAACTGTTATTTTATATCTTTTCTGTTGCTGTTTTTGCATCTTGTGCCAACACATATAATATTCAGGGCACATCCAACGTGTCGATGCTCGATGGACGTATGTTGTACCTCAAGGTGCTCAAGAATAATGAATTCAAGAATATCGATTCGTGCGACGTGGTGCATGGACAGTTCAACTTTTCCGGCACTTTCGACTCGATATGTATGGCCAATATCTTCATGGACGATGAGAGCGTGATGCCGCTGGTATTGGAGGATGGAAACATCACAATCAAAATCAATAACACCCAACAGATAGTGGGCGGCACGCCGCTCAACGACGAACTCTTCACATTCTTTAATAAATACAACCAGCTCAACGGTGAGAAGGCCGAGCTGCTCCATAAGCACGACCGGGCCATCATGGATGGTAACAACATGGAGGAGGTCAATCGCAAACTGATGTTGGAAGCCCAAAGAATATCCGAACAGGAAGACAAACTCATCACAACGTTTGTCACCGACAATTTCAACAATGTGCTCGGTCCTGGCGTATTCTTCATGGTGACGGCAAACAACCGCTATCCCGAGCTCACGCCCTGGATAGAAGATATCATGAGCAAGGCCACTGATAAATTCAAGAACGATGCCTACGTGAAAGATTATTATCAGAAAGCACAGGAAAATCAGGCGATAATGAATGGCATGAAGGATGTTCCTGACAATGTGAACACCGCCTCAGACGATGTTCCAACTGCCGTTCCCACCCCTAACGAATTGGCACAACCGGCTGAAAAGAAATGAAAACACTGATTTATGGCGGCCGTATCGTCGATGGCGGCCGCGTGTTCGACGGGTCGATCATCATCGATAACGATCGGATAACAGAGATAACTGAAGGCACTGTAACACCTCGTGGCAACTATAATAAGCAAGTAGATGCCGTGGGGTGTTTTGTTTTGCCCGGTATAATAGACTCTCATGTACATTTCCGCGAACCCGGAATGACCCACAAGGCGGATATCGAGACCGAGAGCGAGGCGGCCGCATGGGGCGGCGTGACGTCTTATTTTGATATGCCCAACACCAAGCCTCAGACCACCACAATAGATGCTCTCGACTACAAGATGAAAATAGCTCGCGAGAAGAGCCACGTTAATTATGCCTACTTCTTTGGCGCTACAAACGATAATATCGACCGACTTACGTCGCTGGACCCGCATACCGTGCCCGGCATCAAACTGTTCATGGGGTCGAGCACGGGCAATATGCTCGTTGACAAAGCCGATGCTCTGAATCAATTGTTTCAAAAGACCACGCTGCCCATTATGACCCACTGCGAGGATACGACACTCATCAACGCCAACGCCGAGACAGTCAAGAGACAGTATGGAGACGACCCGGAGATACGTCTGCACCCCGTCATCCGCAGCGAGGAGGCCTGCTATCGCTCTACGGCGCTGGCTGTCGGCCTCGCCCGCAAATATGGCACACGTCTGCACGTGGCCCATCTCAGCACGGCTAAGGAACTGGAACTCTTCGGCCACGATGCCAATATCACGGCAGAGGCCGTCATTGCCCATCTCTTTTTCACTGATGACGATTACGACAAGCTCGGAGCTATGATAAAGTGCAACCCCGCCGTCAAGACCGCATACGATCGTTCAGCCCTGCGCTCAGCCCTCGTGTCGGGACGCATATCCACCATCGGCACCGACCATGCGCCCCATCTACTGACAGAGAAAGATGGCGGTTGTCTGCGGGCCGTGTCGGGCATGCCGATGATACAGTTCTCGCTTGTCACCATGCTCGAACTTGTGGACGCGGGAGTACTCTCCATCGAGCGTATGGTAGAGCTCATGTGCCACAATCCGGCCGACATCTTCGGTGTGCGCGAACGAGGATATTTGCGCCCGGGATACCATGCAGATATTGTCATAGTGGGACACGACCGTCCGTGGACCGTCACCCCCGACATCATCCGGAGCAAATGTCGGTGGAGCCCGATGTTGGGACATGAGTATCAGTGGAGGGTGCGCCGGACGTTCTGCAACGGCCGGTTGATATATGACGACGGCTCGTTCGACACCATGAGCAGGGGCGAACAAATCATGTTCAGATGACTACTCTCCTGACATATCGCATCTCCGACGTCCGGCAGTACATCAATTGGGTTTATTTCTTTCATGCCTGGGGATTGACCGGCAAGCCTGAAGATGAAAAACGGAAGCTGCGTGCCGAGTCCGAACTCATGATGGATGGGTTTGAAGAAAGATATCGTGTCAGTGCCCTATTCGGGCTGTTCGATGCCAATAGCGATGCCGACGACATAATCATTGGCGGCAATATCCGTCTGCCATTCCTGCGCCAACAGAGCGCGGCTGCGGCCGGTGGACCTTATATGTGTCTCTCTGATTTTATCCGTCCGCTCGCCTCCGGTCAGAATGACAAGATAGGTGTGTTTGCCGTCTCGGTGGATGCAGCTATGGAACACTCGCATGATGACGATGTCTACATGCGGTTGCTCGCACAGACTACGGCCGACCGTATAGCCGAGGCCGCCGCCGAGAAGATGCACGAAGAGGTGCGTCGGCGTCTCTGGGGATATGCTCCCGATGAGCATCTGTCTATGCCCGAGCTCCTTCGGGGTGACTACATGGGCATACGTCCTGCCGTGGGCTATCCCTCGATGCCTGATATCAGCATCAACTTTCTGTTGTCCGAAATCATCGGGATGAACCGCATCGGCATACGTCTGACCGAGACTGGCGCCATGATACCACATTCATCGGTGTCGGGCCTGATGTTTGCCCATCCGCGCTCGTGCTATTTCGATGTGGGCAAGATAGGCGAGGACCAGTTGCGCGACTATGCCCGCCGACGTGGATTCACTGTCGGGGAGATGCGCCGCTATCTTGTTGCGAACATATGAATACAATACATTAAAGAATAATAAAAGACATTCGGCGTGATACAGAAGATATCCTTATTTATAATATTGGCCATGTTGTTGCCTGACATATACATTTATGTCCGATATCTTCGTCGTCGGCATGGCGTCCGTCGATGGCATCTCGCATTGTGGTGGTGTCCGTTTGTCGTGATGACTGCATATACGGCAGGCCTCTCTATGATACGCGATTTCATGCCATACAACGTCGTTTGGCTCAATGTGTATCTGTATCTGCTCGGTCTTATCATGGTGCCGAAGATAATATTTGTGATATGCTCGTTGTCGGGACGTCTTTTCCGTCAGTTGTTCCGTGTGCGAAGGAATTGGGGCAACTACGTTGGTGTGGTGTTGGCCATGTCGGCCCTGTATGTTCTCGTTTACGGTTCCACGGTCGGTGTGAACAAGTTGACTGTGCGCCACGTCGATCTGTATTATGCCAATCTTCCCGCCGCGTTCGACGGTTATCGCATAGTCCAGTTCTCCGATTTGCATGTCGGGTCGCTCGATGCGGCTTTTCTGGAGCGCGTCATCAACACCGTCAATGCGTCAGATGGCGACATTATAGCCTTCACCGGCGATTTGCAGAATATGTATCCCAGCGAACTGAACGATTACTGTCTCTTGCTGGGTTCGTTGCATGCTCCCGACGGTGTGTTCTCCGTATTGGGAAATCATGATTACAGCATGTATATCAAGGCCGACACATTGGAAAAAGAAGCCAACGAGAAGATTCTCATATCCCGCCAGAAGAGTTATGGATGGCAACTGTTACGCAACGAGCACCGCATCATACGGCGTGGTCAGGACTCGATAGTCATCGCCGGTGAGGAGAACGGAGGCCGGCCTCCATTCCCTCAAAAGTCGGACATACGCAAGACACTGAGCGGAGTGGCGCCATCCTCCTTTGTCGTCCTCATGCAGCACGACCCCTCGGCATGGCGCCGCTACATCCTCGCCTGTCCCAATATCATGCTCACCCTCAGCGGTCATACGCACGGAGGGCAGGTCTCGCTGTTCGGTCAGCGCCCTTTGCACTTCATGGGCAAGGAGGATTACGGAGTCTATCGCGAGGGTCGGCGTGTGCTCAATGTCTCATCGGGCATAGGCGGGACAGTGCCGTTTCGTTACGGCGTGTATCCCGAGATAGTGATTATCACACTTCACAAACATAAGTAAACACATACCAGACACAATGAAATATCTTTATCGCATTTATCAGTTGTTGATCGCTCTGCCACTTATCGCCATCTTCACGTTGTTGACAGCCATCACGGTTATTGTGGGATGTCATGTCGGCAATGGCCATTTCTGGGGCTATTATCCGGGTCGGATATGGGCCCGTTTTATTGTCCGCATATTGTTGTTGCCCGTCAAGGTGGAAGGCCGCGAGCATCTTCAGAAGGGATGCTCCTACGTTTTCGTGGCCAATCATCAGGGTTCTTTCGATATATTCCTGATATATGGATTCCTCGGCCGCAATTTCAAGTGGATGATGAAACGGCAGTTGCGCAAGATTCCTTTTGTGGGCAAGGCCTGCGAGGCGGCTCATCACATCTTCGTGGACAAGCGCGGTCCGGCCAAGATACGCGAGACCTACGAACACGCACGGGCCACATTGCGCGACGGTATGTCGCTTGTCGTCTTTCCCGAAGGAGCCCGTACGTTCACCGGCCACATGGGAGTGTTCAAACGAGGAGCCTTCATGCTTGCCGATGAGTTGCAGCTTCCGGTGGTGCCACTGACCATCAATGGTTCGTTCGACATCATGCCCCGTATGCGCGACATGAAATGGGTGAACCGCCATGCGTTGCGTCTCACCATCCATCGGCCCATATATCCCACCGGACAAGGCTCCGCCAACATCGCCGCCATAGAGCGTGAGAGCTACGACGCAGTGATGTCTGGCCTCGAGCCGCAGTATCAAGGCATGGTTGAGAATCCCGACCAATGATGTGCCGACTGTCCCGTCAGTCAGTCGGAGGATACCGTTGCCATATATGAGGCATCGCAATGAGGATTTGATGTTTATATTTTATAGATTTAAGTTATAAAATGTGATAATCCCGGCAAATTACGGAAAAAAGTTGTAAGTTTGCATTATACTTTATGAATGTATAAATTTTTTGATTATGGCCAACCATAGCGACAGTGTGATAATAATCCCCACGTACAACGAAAAGGAGAATATCGAAAAGATCATAAGGGCGGTTTTCGCTCTCGACAAGTGCTTTCATATACTCGTGATCGATGATGGCAGTCCCGATGGCACGGCATCGATAGTGCAACGTCTCATTCGGGATGAATTCTCAGACCGTCTGTTTCTCATCGAGCGCAGTGGCAAACAAGGGCTCGGCACGGCCTATATCGCAGGCTTCAAGTGGTCGCTCGAGCATGGCTACGAATATATTTTCGAGATGGATGCCGATTTCAGTCACGACCCGGCCGACCTGCCCCGGCTCTATGTCGCATGTCATGACGATGGCTACGACCTTGCCATCGGTTCACGGTATGTGAGCGGTGTCAATGTGGTCAATTGGCCTATGAGCCGTGTGCTCATGAGTTATTTTGCATCAAAGTACGTGCGTTTCATCACCGGATTCAACGTTCACGACACCACCGCCGGCTTCAAGTGCTATCGTCGTGAGGTGCTTGAGACCATCCCGCTGGACAAGGTGCGTTTCAAGGGATATGGTTTCCAGATAGAGATGAAATACACTGCCTATAAGATTGGATTCAAAATTAAAGAAGTTCCCGTCATTTTTGTCAATCGCCGTGAGGGTGTCAGCAAGATGAGCGGAGGTATCTTCGGCGAGGCTTTTTTCGGTGTGATGCGTTTGCGCTGGGATGGCTGGTTCCGCAAATATCCTCGTAAGAAATAGAAATGAGAATACAAGAGATAAAAGACGTTTACGGTGCTTTGCCTCAGAGCAAAGCATTGGTGAGCGCATTGAAAGACCATAAGGTAAAGACTGTTTTTCTTCAAGGGCTTTTGTCATCGTCCGCCCCCGTATTGTTTTCATCCATTTACGACAAGCTCAATCAGACCGTTGTCTTCGTTCTTCAGGATGCCGATGAGGCCGGATATTTCTATCACGACCTCAAACAGATTCTCGGTCCGGACGATGTGCTTTTCTTTCCATCTTCCTATCGGCGTGCAGTGAAATACGCCCAGCGCGATCCGGCCAACGAGATATTGCGTACCGAGGTGCTCAGCCGGTTGTCGCGCACAGTCAGGACTGCCCGTCCCGTGTATGTGGTCACCCATCCCGAGGCACTGAGCGAGCTTGTGGTGTCCAAGCAAAGACTTGACGAGCGCACCATCTCCGTCACCGTCGGAGCAACCATCGATTTTGTGGCTTTGCAGAAAACATTGCGCGAGTATGGCTTCCGGGAGGTGGACTATGTCTACGAACCCGGTCAGTTTGCCGTGCGCGGCAGCATCCTCGATGTCTATTCATTCAGTTCGGAATGGCCGTTCCGTATCGATTTCTTCGGCGATGAGGTCGACACCATACGCACGTTTGAGGTGCAAGACCAGTTGTCCAAAGACAGGCGCGACACCGTGGATATAGTGCCCGAGCTGGCCTCCAGGAGCGAAGAGAAGATACCCTTCACCCGATTCTTGCCCAAAGAGGCTGTTTTCGTGGTGCGCGACATGCTGTATCTGCGCCAGATTGTTGACCGTATATACGACGAGGGATTTTCCAGTCAGGCTCTCACCGAGCGTCTTGAGGGCGCCACGGAGATGGAGCGGCAGGAACTCATGCGCACCATGCGCAGCGAGAGCATGCTGATCAGCGGTGCGCGTCTGTGCGAGGAGATATGTGCTTTTCGCCGTGTCGAGACGGGACACAATCCCACAGGTGTGCCACAAGCCACCATCTCATTCAACATCACATCCCAACCGTTGCTCCATAAGAATATCGAACTGCTCAAACAGACCCTCGAGGACTACACTCTCAAGGGCTACACTCTCTACATCCTTGCCGATAGCGCCAAGCAGATACAGCGTCTTGAGAATATCTTCAATAGTGAGGAGTGGCAGAGCAAGGGCAATAACGACATACCGACATCATCGGACATGGACACAATAAAGTTCGTTCCTGTTGACCGTACCATCCACGAGGGCTTTGCCGACAACGATCTGCGTGTGTGCTTCTTCACCGATCATCAGATATTCGACCGTTTCCACAAGTACAGCCTGCGCAGCGACACCGCCCGTTCGGGTAAAATGGCGCTCACGATGAAGGAACTGCAAGAGATGGAGCCGGGCGATTTTATAGTCCATGTCGACTTCGGCATAGGCAAGTTTGGAGGTCTGGTACGTGTGCCCGTGGGCGATTCCTACAAAGAGGCGATACGCATCATCTATCAGCGGGGCGATATCGTCGATGTGTCGATACACTCGCTTTACAAGATATCCAAGTACCGCCGCAACGACGCCGGCGACCCTCCGCGGCTCAGCACCCTCGGCACCGGAGCGTGGCAACGACTCAAGGAGCGCACCAAGAATAAGATAAAGGACATTGCGCGCGACCTTATCAAACTCTATGCCAAGCGCCGTCACGAGAAGGGATTCGCCTTCACTGCCGACAACTTCATGCAGCATGAGCTCGAGGCCAGTTTCCTTTATGAGGACACCCCCGACCAGCTCAAGGCTACGCAGGACGTGAAGGCCGATATGGAGAGCGCCCGTCCGATGGACCGTCTGGTGTGTGGAGATGTGGGATTCGGTAAGACCGAGGTGGCCATACGTGCCGCATTCAAAGCCGCTTGCGACTCCAAGCAGGTGGCCGTGCTCGTTCCCACCACAGTGCTCGCCTTCCAACATTATCAGACTTTCCGCGATCGACTGAGCAACTTTCCCGTTCGTGTGGATTATCTCTCACGCGCCCGCTCGGCCAAAGAGACGCGTCAGGTGCTCGAGGACCTCAAGGCCGGTCGCATAGACATTCTCGTCGGCACACACAAACTCATAAGCAAGTCGGTGGTATGGAGCGACCTCGGACTGCTTATCATTGACGAGGAACAGAAATTCGGAGTATCTACCAAAGAGAAACTGCGCAAGCTCAAAACCAATGTAGACACGCTCACGATGTCGGCAACGCCTATTCCGCGCACCTTGCAGTTCTCGCTTATGGGTGCCCGCGATATGAGTATCATCCGCACTCCGCCGCCCAACCGTTATCCCATACACACCGAGTTGTCTACCTATGGACACGAGATCATAGCCGATGCCATCAACTTTGAGATGAGCCGCAACGGACAGGTGTATTTCGTCAATGACCGTATATCCAATCTGCCCGAGATCGCCAACCTCATACACAAGTATGTGCCGGATGCGCGTGTGGCCATCGGTCACGGACAGATGAGCCCCGACGAACTGGAGAAAATAATCATGGGATTCATGAATTATGACTACGACGTGTTGCTCTCGACCACCATCGTCGAGAATGGCATTGATGTGGGCAATGCCAACACCATTATTATAAATGATGCCCATCGTTTCGGCCTGTCCGACCTACATCAGATGCGCGGACGTGTGGGACGTTCCAACCGCAAGGCGTTCTGCTATCTGCTGGCTCCGCCCAAACAGGTGCTCACACCCGAGGCGCGCCGCCGTCTGGAGGCACTTGAGAATTTCTCCGAGCTCGGCAGTGGCTTCAATCTGGCCATGCAAGACCTTGACATACGCGGCGCAGGCAATCTGTTGGGCTCCGAACAGAGCGGATTCATGGAGGACTTGGGTTACGAGACGTATCAGAAAATATTGAATCAGGCCGTCACCGAACTTAAGAATGACGAGTTCGGCGACATCTATGCCGAGGAGATAGCTGCCGGACGACAGATATCGGGCGACGAGTTTGTGGAGGATTGCGCCGTGGAGAGCGATCTCGAAATGTATTTCCCCGATACCTATGTGCCCGGCAGCAGTGAGCGTATGTTGCTCTATCGCGAGCTTGACAATATCACCGATGACAGAGAACTCGAAGCTTATCGCGATCGGCTGGTCGACCGTTTCGGTCCCATACCCCACGAGGGCGAGGAACTTTTGCAGGTTGTGCCGCTGCGACGATTGGGCAAACGTCTCGGATGCGAGAAACTCATACTCAAACAAGACACCCTGCGTATGCAGTTCGTCTCCAACACTGCGAGCGCCTACTACAAGAGCCGTGCCTTCGGACGCATCATCGATTATATTGGGCGCAATCCCCGTCGCTGCAATCTCAAGGAGATATCGGGCAAGCACACCATGATTGTCTCGGCTGTGAAAACCGTTGGCGAAGCCGTGGCCGTGCTACGCGAGATCGACAAGATTGACTGAAGCGCGCTGCCGCGGTCCTTATCTCATTTCTTGGATTGAGGCAACCGGATATCGGTTATGGCCGGTCGGCTCCTCTCGTTGGTCATCGTGTAAGAATATTTTTTGCCAAATCTGTTGGTCAGTACAATCGTTATCTTGTTGTATCTGCCCAAGGGTTTGGCCTTGAACAGATGTTGGGTCTTGCACATCTGCGGCTTTAGCGGATTGTTGCGTATGAAGGCCTCGTCGTCGTCAGTCATCTGTATCATCTTGCCCATGTACTTGCCGTCCTGATACCACGCCACGTGGCAGTGTGGGTCCCAATCCCATATATTGGCCACGACGAATGCCTTTTGTGTGCGGAAACTGCCCGGGCGGTAGACACGCATTTGATAGTCGGCCGCAAGACCGGTGCCTTTGTATATCCACGAGATGTCGTTGCCGTTCATCTCCACGGTCATATATCCGTTGGGTGCGCCGCATCTGTTGAGATTGCCTTTCCACCATGCGCCGCAGGCAGCGGCAATGTTGTGCTGATAGAGGGTCGGTGTTACCTCCACGTTCTCAAAGAAATGTGTGTGGCCGCAGAACACGTGAACATTGTGTCCGGCCAATACCTCGGCCAGTTCCTGCGCGTTGTCGATATTGTCCTGCGTCTCCATCTTGTTCCATCCCGGCGCATGCATGTTGAGCAACACCGTGATGCTGTCAGGCACATAGCTCAGATCCTTTTTCAGCCATTCCATATCGACTGCACTGATCATCTCGTCATACTTGTGATTACCCTTATAATTGATGTTCTTTATCGTCACGATGTGGACGCGACCGATGTTGAACGAGTAGTTCATCGGACCGAAATTGTCGCAGTAAGTGCGTTCGGCATATTGGACGGAACCCTTCGGCATGTTGCCGGCATCACCATACGTCTTGTTGAAATCGTGATTGCCAATGCACTGAAACACCGTGGTCCTTCCATCGTTCTTCATCGATGTCTTGTATTCGGCCATCAGTTTCATGTTGTCAAACACCAGATCGCCCAGTGTCATTGTCACCACCTCGCCCGTCTTCTTGAGTTCGGCGGCACGGCGCATCACATCCGTGACGGTCTCCTGACGCCATCGTTTCATGTCCGAGGCAGTGCGTACCTGCGGGTCGGATATGACGATGTAGTGGAAATGGTCGCTCACGTCGGCGCGCGGTTTCAGTGTAAAGATGTTCTCCTGACTGTGTGCGGCGGCGCGCACGGGTAGGTAGAAGCCCGATGCCAGTCCCTGCACGGCCGGCAGATGAAACTCTTTCGGTGTGGATATCTCAATGTATTTGCTCGCAAGAGTGTCCGTGGGCAGTGTCCATTCGCCGTTCTTTCCGGTAGTGACAAATGCGTAACCGTTGTTCACCACCACGCCCTCTATGCCCGCGCCGCTGTCGTCTCTCACATATCCTTTTATTATCACATCATCGGCTTTGGCCTGAACCAGCAGGCCAAAGAGCACGACCATGAGTGTAAAATGTCTTTTCATAATCTTTGATTTTGTATGTGCTCGTCAGAGCTGTATGTTGAGCCACACCTATGAATGCGTATCTTAGTATGCCTCTTTATCATGATGACGACCAGCCCGACGTCATTGTTTCCGAAAATCATAATGCTTAAAATTTTTTATCTTATCTTAACGCGGAGGTTGACATGGTATTGGAATCAGATACTCGATTATCTTCCGACTTAGTTCTGCAACACCCTCGCAAGGGGGTAATTGACTTGAATTTATTTCGTCCAGGTATGGATTGATTGTATGTCAAGATACAGGTC